>PXQM01000001.1 GCA_003021325.1 Halobacteriales archaeon QH_10_70_21 | reverse complement strand
GGTCATGATTCGAGTGAAAGTATTCTTCTTCCAAGGCAACGTCGAGACCTATGACGTCGCGTTCGCTGAAAGTGCCTTATAGCTGACTCGGGCATCCGATGTTCATCCTAGTGCTTTTTTATTTCGCGATTTTCTTATCTAACCCTCTTCGCGTTAAAAAAGCCCTACTCCAACAGTTCACCCTCAGCCGATGGTAACGAAGCCAAACTATACGGTCCTCCCCTCAAAAGGGCCGGATAGCAGATGACCGACCCGGACCAACCGACGGTACTCGTCGTCGAGGACGAGCAGGCGCTCATCGAGTTGTACGTTCGGTGGCTCGACGACGAGTACGACGTTCGCACGGCCAATGGGGGGAGGGAGGCGCTCGAGCAGTTCGACGAGACCGTCGACGTCGTGCTGCTCGACCGGCTGATGCCGAGGATGAGCGGCGACGAGGTGCTCGAGGAGATCAGGAGTCGCGACACCGGCTGCAAGGTCGCGATGGTGACGGCGGTCGAACCCGACTTCGACGTGATAGCGATGGGGTTCGACGACTACCTGACGAAGCCCGTCGAGCAGGAGACGCTGCTGGAGACCATCAGACGGCTGCTCTCGCGGTTGGAGTACGCCGAACTGGAGCAGGAGCTGTACGCGCTGGTCTCCAAGCAGGCGGTGCTGCGGTCCTCCAAGCCGGAGGCGGAACTGGAGGAGAGCGAGGAGTTCGCCGACCTCGAGGAGCGCATCGCCGAGATTCGGGGGCAGCTCGACGAGGCGCTGCCGGACATGGAGAGCGACGAGTTCGTGGCGATGGTCCGGGACCTGGAGGGCGACGAGGCCGACGAGCCGGAGGGAGGACAGTGAGCTACCGCGTCGAAGGGTTCGACGCGCCGGTCTCCGTCGACCGGGGGAGCAGCCTCCTCATGACCGGGGCGTCGGCGCTGACCGACGAGCGGCTCTTCGATGCGGTCGCGCCCGACGATGGCGAGATTGCGATCGTCATCACCACGAACGCGGGTGCCTCGCGGGTGGCCGACGAACTCCGCGACCGCGGCGCGGACCCCGGCCAGCTGGGCGTCATCGACTGCACGAACCGGAAGTCCGACGTCGAGGACGTCCGCGTCCGGCAGCTGAGTTCGCCGGGCGACCTGACCGGCATCAGCCTGGAGTTCGCGAAGCTGCTGGACGAGGAGGACGACCCCGACGCCGTCCGTGTCGGCTTCGCCTCCGTCTCGACCGCGCTGATGTACACCGAACAGCGGACGCTGTTCCGGTTCCTGCACGTCTTCACCGCCCGAATCAGCTCGGGCGACATGTTCGGGGTCTTCACGATGGACCCGGGCATGCACGAGGACAAGGCGTACAACACCATCCGGGCGGTCTTCGACGCCGAGGCGGAGGCGACCGACGACGGCATGACCTCGCTCCGCGGGACCGGGTTCACCCGGTGAGCGGGCGGCCGACGGACGTGGGTGGACGGTCAGGGCCACTCCGGCCGCCGGTCCTCGGCCGCGGCGGCGTCACATCTCGATCCGTTCGACGAGGGCCGCGTCGTCGTGGGTGTTGACCGCGACGATTCGGACCTGCTCCTCGATGCGCGAGTTGTGGAGCTTCGCCTTCAGGAGTTCGTCGACCTGGAAGACGCCGGCGGCGTCGACCATCTCTATCTCGACCGAGACCGGGACGGTGTCACCGGGCTGTAGCGTCACGTTCCGGATGGCCTGGCTCGAGATGGTGTTGATGCCGCGGCCGCCCTTCTCGTAGGGGATGCGGGAGCGGCCCCGCTCCATGTCGAGGGCGTCGGCGACGCGGACGACCCCGGCCTCGTGGGTGAGCGGCTCCTCGAAGGTGTGGTGACAGAGGATGGCGTGCAGCACCTCGCCCTTCATGCGGACGGCCTCGGCGACGTCGTAGAAGCCGAACTCCGGCAGCAGCCGGTCGAGGACGTCCGCCGCCAGCGGTATCGAGTAGTAGGGGTGGTCGTCGCGGTGGACGACGTGGCCGATGTCGTGAGCCCCTGCTCGCGGGCGCCGTTGAACTCGACGCCGCCGCGCTTGAGCAGTTCGTAGAGCCGCAGGGCCCGGTTGGTGACTATCTCGATGTGCTTCGTCCCGTGGTCGTTGTACCCCTTCCGGGTGACGGGGTTGACGTTCTGGGCCTGGAGGTAGGCGGTGATCTCCTCGTCGGTTCCAACGGTCTCGAGGACGACATTCAGTCGCTCGTCCGGGAAGGCATGGTCGGCGTCGGGGTCGTAGCTGCGCACCCCTTCGACCGCAATTGGGGGTCGGTCGGCGTCGCTCATGGCCGACGAACGCCCGGCGTGGCAAAAAAACGTCCGGCGGTGCCGGCGCCTCGTGTGGACGGGTCCCTGACCGAGGGAAACGTCGAGCGTGGTCGCGGCGGCCCCTCGCGTACGTGCCGTCCTTCACCGCTCGCCGCCGACCCGCACGGGCGACGACCGCCACGTCATTACGACGCTCCGTCTCGGGCGCCGGCCGCAGCGGCCGCGACCTCGTCGTACTCCGGCTCGAGGCTCGGGTCGTCGGACACCCACGCGTAGGTGACGGTGCCGGAGCCGTCGACGACGAAGACGGCGCGCTTTGCGACCCCCTCGAGGTCGACCGGCGGGAAGTCCATCCGGACGTCGTAGGCGTCGATGACCTCCTTCTCGGTGTCGCCGACCAGCGGGAAGTTCAGGTCGTTTCGGTCGGCGAACTCCCGGAGCGAGAACGGCGAGTCGACGCTGACGCCGTAGAGGTCGGCGCCGGCGGCGTGGAACTCGTCCAGCCGGTCGCGGAACGTCACCATCTCGCCGGTGCAGACGCTGGTGAACGCCCCCGGGAAGAACGCCAGCACGGTCGGCCCGTCCTCGAGCGTCTCCGAGAGGGTCACCGCCTCGATGTCGCCGCTCGGTTTCGCTGCCGGGGCCGTAAAGTCGGGAGCGTCGTCGCCTTCGTCGACCATGCCAGTACGTCCGGGCGCGCCGGCTTGAAGCTGGGCGTTTCGGGCCCACTCTGCCGCGATTCGTCCGGCGGAGGGCGAAAAGCCTACAAGTAGCCACGAGAACGGAGAGGTATGACACTGCCACTGTTCGTCGGCGGTCTCGGGCCACCCGAACTCGCGATTATCGCCCTGGCGCTAATACTGCTGTTCGGCGCCAGCAAACTCCCGAAGCTCGCGCGGTCGATGGGGTCGGCGACCGGCGAGTTCAAGAAGGGTCGCCAGGAGGTCGAGGAGGAGCTCGAGGAGATGCAGGGCGAGTCGACCGACGACGAGGAGGTCGCCACGGAGTCCGAGCCGGAGAGCTCCAACGCCTGACCCCGGCATAGCCGACCCTTTTCAGTTCGAGGCGAGGAAAAAGCCTATAATTCTTTCTGAGTTATCACCGCATACGATGGTGGACCCACTCCCACTCCAGCTTGGCATCCCCGGCGGACCGGAGCTCCTCGTCATTCTGCTGATAGCGGTGCTTCTGTTCGGCGCGAACAAGATTCCGAAGCTCGCCCGCTCGACCGGCGAGGCGATGGGCGAGTTCCAGAAGGGCCGCGAGGAGGTCGAACAGGAACTCCAGGAGATGCGCGAGGGCGCCGACCCAACCAAGGGATCGACCGGCTCCGAAACGGCCATGGAGCCCAGTACGACGACCGAGAGCGACGGCGGCGACGAGTTCGAAATCTCCGACGCCGAGAGCACCACGGAAACCGAGGAGAACTGAGCGGGTCGAGCGACCGGTCTCCCAGCCTCTTCTGCAGTCGTTGCTGGGCATGTGGCCTAGTGGACAGGGCGAGAGGTTCCTAACCTCTAGACCGCGGGTTCGAATCCCGCCATGCCCGCTCGCCTCGATAGACGAACGGTGAACAAAACGAGCCGTGGGTCCGCCTCACTCCGTTCGGCTCGCGCCCATGGCGACCCTCGCGAACGCGGCGTTCGCCCGGTCCCGTCATGCCCGTGCAGCGAGCGTAGCGGGCGAACCGGAGCGGGAATCGAACACCGCCGGACGAGCACAGCGAGCGAGCGGAACGGACCTTCGCCCATCGGGCCGGACCCGAGTCGGTGAGGGATACCCGGCTCCGGGGCGCTTTTGCTCGCCGAGGCCGAACACCGACGCGTGACGCGACCGAGCCTCGAGGGACCGTCGAGGACGGTGACGACGGCGTCAGGCTGCTCGTCGACGGCGGGGCGGCGGCGGGCGCCGAGCGGTTCGGGACCGTCCGGCTC
Source organism: Halobacteriales archaeon QH_10_70_21 (assembly GCA_003021325.1). The sequence goes on along the minus strand of PXQM01000001.1, from coordinate 2,635 downwards.
CGCGAGCGCGACCGCGACGGCGTCCTGCGGGCCTACAGAGGCGACGACACCCTCGTCGGCCGGGTCGAGCACCTCTCGAAGCTCGACGAGCAGTGATTCGGGTCGGCGACCGGCGGCGAGAAAACGACGGTCCCCGTCAGGCGGCCGCAGAGGCGGTGTCCGCGTCGGGGGAGACCGCCGTGTACATCGACTTCCGGGCGTCCATCAGGTAGGCTGACTCCTCGACGACGCCGGCGTTCTGGAGCTTGCCGAGGGCGTGGCGGACCGTCCGCTGTGGGAGCAGCGACTCCTCGGCGAGCTGCGACTGCGTCAGCGAGCCCTCGTACTCCAGCGTCTTGTAGACCAGCTTGGCGCTCGGCGGCAACTCCGCCACCTCGGCCTCGGGATCGGACATGTAAAAACGATAGAGCGGCGGTCGCTTAACCCTCGGTCGGTCGTGTGCGGGCGACGCACATCCGGGGCTATGGGCCGGGCTGTGCCGACGGCGACAGCACGGCGGAGACGTCGGGGACCAGCGGCGCGAGATCGGGGTCGGGGGCGACGAGTTCGAACTGCTGGCCGTCGCGCTCGACGATGCCGGCGGCTTCGAGGTGTTCGAGGTGGGCGAACGCCTCGCCGGGGCCGTGGAGCACGTGGATGGCCGACAGCGACCCGAACAGCTCGGCGCTGACCGCCCAGGGGGTAGGTGTAGCCACGCTCGACCACCGACGCGAGGGTGTCGAGGTACTTCGACAGGGCGCCGTCCACGCGCGTGTCGGCGCCGCCGACGTTGGGCGTGTAGTACGGCAGCAGCGCGTCGCCGCTGAACAGCTCCTCGCCGTCCCGCCCGTCGAAGGCGAAGCCGGCGAGGCCGGCGGCGTGGCCCGGCATGTGGACGGCCTCCAGCTCGACGCTGCCGAGGTCGAACGTCGCGCCGTCCTCGAAGGTCGTCACCTCGGGCGGGTCGCCGTCGATGCCCGAGGTGCCATCGAGGAAGGCCAGCAGCTCCGCCTGCTTTCCGTCGGGCATCCCCCACGCCTCGATACAGCGGCGGAGCCGGTCTTCAGCCGCCGCCATCGCCGCCTCCGCCTGCGCCACGAGCGGCGCGTCGGCCTCGTGGACGTGGACGGTGCACCCGCTTTCGGCCTGTATCTCGCCGGCGAGGCCGGTGTGGTCGGCGTGGTGGTGCGTCAGGAGCACCCGCTCGACGTCGGCGAACCCGAGGTCGTGGTCGGCCAGGCCCGTCCGCAGCTGCCGGCGGGTGCCGTCGACGGCGACCCCGGTGTCGACGAGCGTCGTCGTCGCCCCGGGTTCGGTCCCGAGGAGGTAGCAGTTGTTGTTGCCCTCGAAGGCCCGGTTACCCAGCGAGACGACCCCGAGGTCGAAGCCGAGCGCCGGGTCGGTCATTCCGTCCCTCCGTCGGAGCCGCAAGACGGACTCCCACCGAACGGCAACGCAGCCGGCTCGTCGTCGGTCGTGACGGCCCGGCGCGAGCCAGCGACGGTCGTCCGCTCCACGGCGACCGACCGACCGCCAAGAGCGTCCCGCAGCCTCGCGTCGCACCACAGCTCGATTCGCATACCGTGTGTGGGCACCGCCGGGGACAAAACCTTTCGTTCGGCGCCGGGGCGTGGTCGGCAGGCCGGGGGCGTCCTCGCACTCTTCGGGGAGGGCACGAGCGGTCTCACCGCGCGCTCTGGGCACGGAGCGGACGCGGGACCGCAACCGATAAGGCCGACAGCGGCCGTGGCGAACCCCGACGCACCGGTGGCCTCAGACCCCGGTTCCGGTCGGCGCGTCGCCCTCGGAGGTCGGCGTCGGGTCGAGCCCGAGCTCCTCCAGGGCGGCCTGCATGTGCTCGTCGTCGACGAAGCCGGCGCCGGCCTCGACGCGCTTCTCGTGGGCCAGCGCCAGCACCTCGCCGCGACGGTCGTCCGGGATGTCGTACTTCTCGACGACCAGCTCGATGACCAGCCCCGAGGGGTCCTGGGTGTACAGCGAGTGGAAGGCCCCGCGGTCGAACTGATTGAAGCCGTAGCCGGCCCCGTTCAGCGCCTCCTTCGTGTCGTCGAACTCGCCGGGGGCGATCGTGAACGCGAGGTGGTGGACGTTCCCCGGTCCGCGGTGCGGTCGGGTCGGCCGGTCCTCGCCGACGAAGAAGGTGAGGATGCGGCCGTCGCCGGTGTCGAAAAACAGGTGCGTCAGCTCTGGCGCGTCGAGGTTCGGCTGCTCCAGGACGAGCGGCATCCCCAGCAGGTCCCGGTAAAAGGCGATCGTGCTGGCGGCGTCGCCCCCCATGACGGTCATGTGGTCGGTGCCGGCCGTGTGGACCGGGCTGTCGGGTCGCGTTGCGGTGACGTCGTGCTCCGGGGTGTGTTCCATGTCTACTGTACGGGCTGGAGAGATAAGTAGGCCTCTCTGAGCAATGTTACTCCGTGCCGCGGTCGCGCCTAACGGTTATAACCCGTCGACCGGAAGGGGTGCCATGTCGTTCGTCACGACGCCGGCTGAGCGGTTCAGGGACGTCCCGGACTACGACTACCCCCACGAGCGCGTCCCGGTGACCGACGACGGCGCCGAGATGGCGTACGTCGACCTCCCAGGAGCGGGCGCGGAGACGTTCCTGCTCACCCACGGCGAGCCGACGTGGGGCTTT
>PXQM01000175.1 GCA_003021325.1 Halobacteriales archaeon QH_10_70_21 | reverse complement strand
GTACTCGGCGGTGCTGCACGGCAACGAGGCCCTCGCCAGCGAGGTGCTCGCCCTCGAGGAAAAGATGGACGTCCTGCAGATGCGGGCCCGGATGAGCCTGATGATGGCCGCGCGCAACCCCGACGAGGTGGAGGCGCTGGCGCCGGTGCTCGGGCTGACGGCGGGCGCCGACCGAATCAGCGACGCCGCCGGCGACATCGCGAAGATAGTCCTGGGGGACATCGGGCTGCCCGAGGCGATGCGGGCGGCGCTCCCGGAGGCCATCGAGATGCTCGTCCGTGGGACCGTCGCGCCCGACTCGCCGTTCGCCGACCGGACGCCCCTGGACATCAACCTCGAGAGCGAGACGGGCGTCCGGGTCATCGCCATCCACCGGGGCGACGACTGGATGTTCAACCCCGGCCCCGACACCACCATCCGGGCGGCGGACCGCCTCCTGCTCCGTGGGCCCGACCGGACCGTCGGCGAGGTCTACGAGGCCGTCACCGGCGAGCCCTTCGAGTCGCCGGACCCGCCGGCCTCGGAGATCGACGACCTCGAGCGGGCCGTCGACTCGGTCGTCCTGATGAAGAACCTCTCGGAGCTGGCGGTCGACCTCGCCTACGGGAGCATCCTCTTCGACAACGACGGGCTCGCCGAGGAGGTCCGCAACCTCGAGGTCGAGGTCGACGCCCTGCGGTCGCGGTTCGAGGCGTGGCTGCTGCGGGCGGCGGCCGACGCCGACGACCCCGTCGCGCTGCGGGGGCTCATCCACCTCGGCGTCTCGACCGAGGTGATAAGCGACGCCGCCCTCGACATCACCGAGGGCGTCCTGCGAGGGCTGTCGGTCCACCCCGTCGTCGAGCTGGCCGTCCAGGAGTCCGACGAGATACTCGTCCGGGTGGTCGTCGGAGAGGGCAGCGACCTCGACGGCGAGCGGGTCGCCGACGGCATCCCGGCGGCCGAACTCGGGATGAACGTCCTCGCCATCCGGCGCGGCGACGACTGGATGCTCGCACCCGACGCCGACGCGACGCTGGCCGCCGACGACGTCATCATCGCGAAGGGGACACGGACCTCCGCAGCGGAGTTCGAGGCGCTGGCGTCCTGAGGCGGCGCGAACACGTCACAGCACGACCGTCGCCACCGCCGAGAGGACGATGACGCCGAGGATGTCGCAGACGTTGGTGACGACGGGGATGGTGGTGTCGTCGGGGTCCAGCCCCCGCCGGTAGGAGACGTACGTGGCGCCGACCGAGAGGACGACCGCCAGCCCCGCCAGGAGCAGGCCGCTGACCGTCGAGATGACGAACAGATCGAGGAACGCCATCGGTTCGGCGATGGTCCGGCCGACGACCCAGGCGGCCACGCCCAGCGCCGAGAAGACCGTCGCCGCCAGCAGCATGATGGCGGCGACGTTGGCCCACAGTACCTCGTCGCGGGGGTCGAAGGAGAGCGTCCCGAGGTGGAGCCGCGTCGAGAGCCGCGCCGAGAAGATGGCCCCGAGGTTGCCGCCCATGCCGATCATCACGGGCACGAGCACCAGCAGGGTCGGGTTGTCGAGGTAGGTCGCCTCCAGGCTCTCGAGCACGAACCCCGAGCCCATCTCCAGGACCGACAGCGCGACCAGCAGGGGGAACATCGTCGCGACGATGGTCCGGGTCCGCCAGGTCCCCAGGTCGGTCACACCACCACCCCCACGACGACGACGGCGACGTAGAGGAAGACGACCCCGAAGACGTCGCCGAGCATCGTCACGATGGGGCCGATGAGGTTGTCGGGGTCGAGGCCGTACTCGTAGCTGCCGAACACCAGCAGGAGCAGCCCGAAGACGAGGACGACCGACGTGAGTACGCCGGCAATGAAGGTGATGCCGACGAGTTCGACCAGCCGGGCGGACTCGTCGCCCAGTGCCGCCAGGATGCCCCACGAGAGGACGCCGACGAGGACCGAGACGCCGATGCCGTTGACGAAGGAGGCGGCGACGGCGTTGACCAGTCGCTCGTCGTACGCCAGTTCGGGCTTGATGAGCCCCTGGTGGAGGCCCGAGGAGAGCCGTGCGCCGAAGGCGCCGTAGACGTTGCCCCGCGTCGCGAGGAAGGCGGGGAGCAACAGCAGCAGTCCAGGGTACTGCTCGAAGGCCGCCCTACGCCCGCCGTCCCAGGTACCGGCCGACGAAAAACAGGGGACTGACCAGGAGACAGAGAACGGCCCACACCGGTGCGGTCCGCACGACGTACGCCCCGAACGGTCCCGGGGTGGTCTGGGTCTCGACGGCAGCGAGGACGAACGGCGAGCAGACTGCGAGCGTCGTGGCGACCCGGCTCCAACGACGGGACCGGCCGACGGCCGCGCCGGCGGCGAGCAACAGGGCCGCCGCGATGGCGCCGACGAGCACGAACGGAACGGACAGGTCTCCGAGGAGACCCCGCAGGCCGAACGGCACCACGACCCCGACGGCGACGAGGACCGCCCCGACCGCGAGGTCCGTCGCAAGGTCGCGGTACGCCCCGGTCGGTCTCGCCTCCGCTTGTCGGTTCCACGGCGCGGTGAGCGCGTCGTCGAGCCAGTACACCACCAGCCACAGCACCGCAAAGAGGACTGCGAGCCCGACTGCGGGACCGGCGGCGGTAGCGACGATTCTCGGCCCCGCCCACCGGACGACGTGGCTCGCGATAGCCGCCTGCCCGGCGGTCCGGCTGCCCGCGCTCCGGTCGGGGCCGTACGTGACGTAGGTGTGGCTCGAGACCCGCGTCTCCGACCCGGTCCAGACGACGGCCCGTCCGTCCTCGGTGACCCGTCCGCCCGGCGGGTCGTTCGTGACGACGGTCCCCGGCGGTCCGCGGAACGTCACCTCGTCGGCACCGAGGACGTGGTCCGGTGGCCGCTCCCACTCCGTGTGGAGGTAGTCGACGAGCAGCGTCCCGCCCGGTCCCTGCCGGGCCGCGTCCGCGACGGTGACGCCGACGGTGAGGGTCCCGTTCTCGAAGCTCGCGGTCAGGTTCGAGACGTTCCCGCCGTGAATCGGTCGGGTGGCGGCGCCGTTGCGATACGGCGTGGCGGCGACTGCGCGTTCCGCGAGTCGCTCGACGGCGGTGTCGTTCGTCCGCAGCCGTTCGACGCCGTCCCCGGAGAGGTCGGATTCGACGGTGAACCGCCCCGACCCGTCCGCGCGGAGGTCGACCCGGAGGGAACTGGATTCGACGGTCACGCTGGGTTCTTCGACGCCCTCGACTCCCGCCTCGCAGGCGTGACAGACCGGCTGCTCGATCGTGCCGAGCGCGTGACACCCGGCCAGAGCGACGAACACGAGGAGGAACGCCGCCGCGAGGACCCGCCGGCCGACCATGTATTCGACACTTCGCGGTCGAATATAGTCGTTCTGCCGGGAATACCCGGCCAACGAGTGGGTTCCGCGACTCGACCTACCGTCCGAGCGCCCGCAACAGCACGTTTCCCACGAGCACGACGGCCAGCGCGGCGCTGACCTGGACGGTGGCGCCGACCGTGGTGGGGACGCCCAGCTCGATGCGGCGGACCGGCACGTCGTGGTCGACGTCGAGAGTGTGTTCGAACGAACGTCGAAACGGACGGGCACTTCGCTGACATTCGCGTCGGGGACGATATCTTCGAGGTCAAGACGATGCGGGCGACCGACCGGACGACCGACTCGGTACGCAACCAGTTTCAGCACGTATTCACGAAGTACCGGAACGCCGACATCGGGTCGGTCAACGTGGTCGTCGATCCGCTCGCCATGGCGCGGCACCTCCCCAAGGCTACCTCGCTGTGCCACAGCCACGACGAGTGGTGCCGACAGATCGGGATCGATGTCCAGTTCTACGTGCCGAATCTCGCCGACGGTGAGTTGGCTCCGCTCGAGCGGTTCGTCAAGGATCTGCTCGTGTTCCACTCGGAACCGGCTGATGACACCTGACTGAGTCGCTCCCTCCCGGCAGATAAAGATACCGGACACGGGGATCACTCTGCAGAACAATTATGCAGCGCCCGACTAAACTGAGGAGCGAGATGGGGGTCGGATGACGAACCCGAGGATTCGCCCACCGAGACTGCTCGACGCCGAGGATGTAGAAGGACAGACAGCACTGATTATCGGTGCCCCATATCTCGGCAAGTCCGAGGTAGCCACGGAGATGGCCGATGCTCTCGGGACGGAGGTAGTGACCAATCTCGACGAAATTGCGGCCACCGACGTAGACACGCCGCTCGTCGTCGACGAGTTCTATCGAGCAGCACAGCGAAGCGCCCCCGATTCCC
>PXQM01000174.1:11873-12433 GCA_003021325.1 Halobacteriales archaeon QH_10_70_21 | reverse complement strand
GAACGGTATCGGGTGAACCGCCCGGGAGGGGTGATGGTGAACTCATGCCGGTTCTCCTGTCGGATGTTACCAACTGACATTTCTCGATTATAACAGTAACGGTGACGGAACTCTGACTCCCGACGGGACCTGTGAGCCGGCTACGACCGGTACGCGAACCGTGGCCTACAGCGCGGTTGCGTCACTATCGGAGGACGGCGTCCACCTGGCGACGCGTCTCGGCCTCGCTCCCGGAGTTGTCGACCACAGCGTGGTCCATCTCCACCGGTTCGACCCGGTCGCGGAACTGCCGGTGAATCTCGAGGTCGGCGTCGCTGACACCGTCGCGCTCGACGATGCTGCGCTCGACGACCGGTTCCGGGCACTCGACGCGGAGAACCCGGAACCCAGCTCCGAGGTCTCCCGCCGGATCGCGGGCGTCGGTCCAGCCGACCGATCCCAGCCGGTAGTCCACGTTGCCATCTCGTGGCGCCGCACTGGGCGGTCGGTCCGCCGGCACCGGTAGTTTCGACACTACTAACTCCGGTTCGACGGAACTACCGTGCGAGCCAGCCATGAAG
>PXQM01000174.1:0-11839 GCA_003021325.1 Halobacteriales archaeon QH_10_70_21 | reverse complement strand
CCCCCGAGGAGGCGGTCGAGGCCGCCGAGGGGATGGGCTACCCCGTCGCCATCAAGGCACAGGTACAGGTCGGCGGCCGCGGGAAGGCCGGCGGCATCGAACTGGTCGACGACGCCGACGAGGCACGCGAGGCCGCCGAACGCATCATCGGGATGGACCTCAAGGGGCTGCACGTCGACAGCGTGCTCGTCGAGGCCGCCGTCGACTTCGTCAACGAGCTGTACGTCGGCGTGACGATGGACCGCAACGAGGGCGAGCCCGTCGCGATGGTGTCGACCCGCGGCGGCGTCAACATCGAGGAGGTGGCCGCCTCCGAGCCCGACGCCATCGTCCGCGAGCACGTCGACCCCGCCTTCGGGATGCAGCCCTACGAGGCCCGGAAGGCCGTCTACGAGGCCGGCGTCGACCGTGAGGTCGCCGGTGACGTCGCCTCTATCCTCCGGACGCTGTACGACCTCTGGGACGACAAGGATGCAACCGAGATCGAGGTCAACCCGCTGATGGTGACGAGCGACGGCGAGGTCGTCGCCGCCGACGCCGTGATGAACATCGACGGCGACGCGCTGTTCCGCCACCCCGACCTCGCCGAGATGGAGGAGGAGGCCGCCGGCGACGAGCTGGAGGCGAAGGCCAACGAGTACGGCTTCGACTACGTCCGGCTGGACGGCAACGTCGGCATCATCGGCAACGGTGCCGGGCTCGTGATGACGACGCTGGACCTGGTCGATTACTACGGCGGCGCCCCCGCCAACTTCCTGGACATCGGGGGCGGCGCCAAGGCCGAGCGCGTCACGAACGCTCTGGATATGGTGTTCTCCGACGAGAACGTCGACGCGGTCGTCTTCAACATCTTCGGCGGCATCACGCGCGGCGACGAGGTCGCGGAGGGCATCAACGAGGCGCTGGAACGGTTCGACGACATTCCCAAGCCCGTCGTCGTCCGCCTGGCCGGCACCAACGCCGAGGAGGGCATGGAGATACTGAACACGGACCTGGTGACCGTCGAGGCGACGCTGGAGTCCGCAGTCCAGCGCGCCGTCGACTACGCCGAGGAGGAATCACAATGAGCATCCTGGTCGATTCGGACAGCCGCGTCGTGGTACAGGGCATTACCGGCGGCGAGGGGCGGTTCCACACCCGCCAGATGGTCGGGTACGGTACGAACGTCGTCGCCGGCGCCGTCCCCGGCAAGGGCGGCCAGGACGTCGACGGTATCCCCGTCTACGACACGGTCGCCGGCGCCGCCCGCGAGGCCGAGGCCGACACGTCCGTCGTGTTCGTCCCGCCGGCGTTCGCCGCCGACGCGCTGCTCGAGGCGCTGGACGCGCCGCTGGACCTCGTCGTCGCCATCACCGAGGGCATCCCCCAGCAGGACATGTCGAAGGTCTACCGCAAGCTCCGGGAGACCGACACCCACCTCGTCGGCCCGAACTGTCCGGGCGTCATCACGCCCGACGAGGCCAAGCTCGGCATCCTGCCGGGCAACATCTTCAGCGACGGCGACGTCGGGCTGATCTCCCGCTCCGGGACGCTCACCTACCAGGTCGTCGACAACCTCACGAACCGCGGGCTCGGCCAGACCACCGCGGTCGGCATCGGGGGCGACCCCATCATCGGGACCGACTTCGTCGACGCCCTCGAGCTGTTCGAGGCCGACCCGGACACCCACGCCGTCGTGATGTGCGGCGAGATCGGCGGCGAGGACGAGGAGGAGGCCGCCCGCTACATCGGCGAGTACATGGACACGCCCGTCGCGGGCTTCATCGCCGGCCGCACCGCACCGCCGGGCAAGCGGATGGGTCACGCCGGCGCCATCGTCTCCGGCTCCGGCACCGGCACCGCCGAGTCGAAAATCGAGGCCCTCAACGACGCGGGCGTTCCCGTCGGCGACACCCCCGAGGAGGTCGTCGACCACATTGAGGACCTCCTGTAAACCCACTTTTTGCACGGCGCGGCTCCGCCGCGCCGACGAAAACTTGGGGAAAATGTGCGCGCCTCCCTCCAGTCGTTCGGCCTCGCTGCGGTCGGCCGAACGGTAGTCGGTCGGCGCTACGGCGACTCGCTCTGCTCACGGCTCACTTCGTTCTCCGTTCGCTCTTTCGAGACGCTCCCTCCGGTCGCGTCTCGCCACCGCTCGCCGCCGGGAACCGCGCTCCCTCCGGTCGCGCGGACGATAGACGATCTGGTTTCCTTCTCGTCATCGCTCGTCTGCCTACCCGGTTTCGTCGCCGACAGGGTCTTGCGGACGGCCTCCGACGGCCCGGGTATGTCAACCGACCAGTTCAGCGTCGACGGACGCAACGCCATCGTCACGGGTGCCTCCCAGGGCATCGGCCGCACCATCGCCGAACGGTTCGCCGCCGACGGCGCCAACGTCGCCATCTGTTCGCGGGCCGAAGAGCGGGTCGCCCCCGTCGCGGAGGGAATCCGCGCGGACGGCGGCACCGCCCTGGCCGTTGAGTGCGACGTCCGGGACACCGATGCCGTCGACGCCTTCGTCGAGGCGACCGTCGAGGAGTTCGGGGGCGTCGACCTGCTCGTCAACAACGCCGGCGGCGAGTTCGTCGCCGCCTTCGAGGACATCTCCGAGAACGGCTGGAAGTCGATCATCGACCTCAACCTCCACGGCACGCGCCACTGCACGCAGGCCGCCGGCGTACACATGCGGGAGGGCGACGGGGGCTGCATCGTCAACGTCTCCAGCGTCAACGGCCAGCACCCCGCGCCGAACGAGAGCCACTACGGCGCCGCGAAGGCGGCCATCATCCGGCTGACCGAGACGCTGGCCGTCGAGTGGGCGGACGACGGCGTCCGGGTCAACTGCGTCGCGCCCGGCCTCGTCCAGACGCCCGGCGTCGCGGAGACGCTGGGCATCCGCGAGGAGTCGATGCCGCCGCGCGAGACGGTCGGCCGCCGCATCGGCCACACGGAGGACGTCGCCGACGTCGTCCAGTTCCTCGCCAGCGACGCCGCCGCGTTCGTGACCGGCGAGACTGTCACGGTCAAGGGCGTCCCGCGGCCCGGCAACAGCTTCGACGTGGACCTCGGACTGCAGTAGGTCGACGAGGGGAGTGCCAAACCCGGCTCGCAGGTCGCAGAGAAAGACCGACCGGAGGACGACGAACGGGCCTACGGTCCTACCCCAGCGGGTCGTCGATGAGGCCGCCATCGTCCGTCTCCGGCGCATCGGCGGCGTCCTTCGGCGGAGAGCGCATCTCTTGTACGGCCTAAGAGTCCCTCCAAATAATAATACTTGCCAGGGGGTTTCGCGCCCTGATAACCCCCCGTCGGCCGTTTGCAGCCGCCGCGAGTCAGCCAGTGGCCACGTCGGCCGCGGCCCCGGCGGAGGGTACCTGCTGCTCACCGGTCCAGCGACCCCGCGGCGGGGGACACGCCCGGGTGTGCGCCAGCGGTCCACACCCACCCGGTCGCTAATATCCGAAGCGGTCCTACCGGGACGTATGCAACGCAGCCGTCGGCGCGTTCTCGTCGGAGCCGCCGGGGTCGCCGTCGGGCTATCGGGCTGTCTCGGTGGCGGCGGGTCTGACGCCGGGACAATCGAGACCTACGACGTCGCCGGGTCGCCGGGCGACGCCGTCCCGGTGCGACCCGACGGCGAGGGGGCGCTTCTGGACTTCTGGGCGACCTGGTGTGCGCCCTGCGAGCCGCAGATGGCGGAACTGCGCGAGGTGCGCGAGCGGTTCCCCGGGGTGCACATGCTCTCGATAACGAACGAGGACGACGCCGACGCCATCCGGTCGTTCTGGACGGCGCACGACGGGACGTGGCCGGTCGCCAGCGACCCCGAGGTCCGGACGAACGACCGCTTCGACGTGACCCGGATTCCGACGCTGCTCGTCTTCGACCCGGCGGGAATCGAGGTCTGGCGCCACGTCGGGCTGGCGGCGGCCGACACCGTCGCCGACGCGCTCGACGAGGCCGGCGCATGACCGAGGTCGAGGCGCTCCGGCTCGGATTCGCGTTCTCGGCCGGCGTCGCGACCTTCTTCGCCCCCTGTGCGTACCCGCTGTTGCCCGGCTACGTCGCCTTCTACCTCGGCGACACCGAGGCGTCGGTCCCGCTCGGCAGCCGCCTCCGCCGGGCCGCCGCAGTGGGTGGCCTCGCGAGCCTCGGGTTCTTCGCCGTCTACGCCGTCCTGGCCGGCGTCGCCGCCGCAGTCGGCACGCGGGTCCTCCGCGACATCGCGTTCCTGGAACTCGCAGTCGGCGGCCTGCTCGTCGCGCTCGGTGCTGCGATGGCGGCCGGGGCGGTCACACCGGCGGCGCTCCACGTCCGGCTCCCGAGCCGGGAACGGTCCAAGAGCGGGTTCCTGCTCTTCGGCGTCGTCTACGCGGTGGCAGCGGCCGGCTGTACCGCGCCGCTGTTCGTCGGCATCGCCGGCGTGGCGCTCTCGGGCGGCCCGGTCGGCGCCCTCCTCGTCTTCTCGGCGTACGCCGGCGGGATGGCGCTGCTGATGATAGTCGTGACCGGGCTGGTCGCGACCGGTCGCGACAGCGTCCTCGGCCGGCTATCCGACAACTCGGCCCTGGTCGCGAGAGTCGCCGGCGTGCTGCTCGTCCTCGCCGGAATCGCCCAGACCTACATCTACCTGTTCCGGTTCGGGGGCCTCCAGCAGCTCGGCCTGGCGTGACTACGCCAGGGCGGCGTCGATGGCCGCCTCGAGGTCCGCCCGCAGGTCGTCGACGTGCTCGAGGCCGACGCTGACCCGCACCAGGCCGTCCCGGAGCCCGGCCGCGATGCGCTCCTCGCGGGGGATGGCGGCGTGGGTCATCGCCGCCGGTTGCTCGATGAGGCTCTCGACGCCGCCGAGGGACTCCGCCAGCGTGAACACCTCCGTCCCGGAGACGAGTTCGCTCGTCTCCTCGAGCGTGCCGTCGAGCTCGAAGCTCAACATCCCGCCGAAGTCCGACATCTGCTCGGCCGCCAGCCCGTGCTGCGGGTGGGAGTCGAGGCCGGGGTAGTAGACCCGGTCGACATCGGGGTGGTCCTCGAGCCACGTCGCCAGTACCCGTGCGTTCTCGCAGTGGCGGTCCATCCGCACCGGGAGCGTCTTCGTCCCCCGGAGTACCAGGAACGCCTCGAAGGGGCCCGGCGTGGCGCCGACGCTGTTCTGGTAGAAGCCGAACTGCTCGTCGAGGTCGGGGTCGTTGGTCACCAGGGCACCGCCGACGACGTCGGAGTGGCCGCCGAGGTACTTCGTCAGCGAGTGCGAGACGACGTCGGCGCCGAACTCGAGCGGGCGCTGGAGGTACGGCGTTGCGAAGGTGTTGTCGACCGCACAGAGGGCGTCGTGCTCGTGGGCGAGGTCCGACAGCGCGCCGATGTCGTTGACCCGCATCAGGGGGTTCGTCGGCGTTTCGACCCACAGGAGCTCGGTTTCCGGCCGGATGGCGTCCTCGACGGCCCCGAGGTCGGTCGTGTCGACGAAGGAGAACTCGAGGTCGTAGTCCTCGTAGACCTGCCGGAACAGCCGGTGGGTGCCGCCGTAAATGTCGTCGCCGGCGACGACGTGGTCGCCGGACTCCAGCAGGTTCAGGACGGTGTTGATGCCCGCCATCCCGCTGGCGAAGGCACGGCCGAACTCGCCGCCCTCGAGGCTCGCGAGGTTCGCCTCGAGGTCCGTCCGCGTCGGGTTGCCGGTCCGGGCGTACTCGTAGCCACGGTCCTGTCCGGGGCCGTCCTGGGCGAACGTCGAGGAGGCGTAGATGGGCGTCATCACGGCGCCGGTCTCGGCGTCCGGCTCCTGGCCGGCGTGGACCGCCCGGGTCTCGATACGTCCCTCCGTCGGCTTCTCGTCGTCGGTCATGGGTCCCACTCCGAGAAGGAGCCGTAGATGTCCTTCGACAGGTACCGCTCGCTGGAGTCCGGGAAGACCGTGACCACCGAGTCGTACGGGGCGTCGATCTCTCCGTCGCGGACGTCGGCGGCGACGGTGCAGGCCGCGATGCTCGCGGCGCCGGCGCTCGAGGCGACGAGCTGGCCCTCCTCGCAGGCGAGCCGCTGGACCTCCGCGTGGGCTGCCTCGTCCGGCACCTGCAGCACGTCGTCGACGAGTTCGGGGTCGAACAGCTCGTTCCGGGCGACGTCGTGCGTGCCGATGCCCTCCGTGGCGTAGTCGCCCCGCTCGGGATTCTCGCCGAGCGCCGCCGAGAGCATCGAGCCCTCGGGTTCGACCGCGACGACGTAGGTGTCCGGGCTCCGCTCGAGGACGTACCGCGCGACGCCCATCAGCGTCCCGGCGGTCCCACAGCCCACGACGACGGCACCCACCTCGCCGTCGAGGGCGTCGTATATCTCCGGGCCCGTCGTCTCGTAGTGTGCCTCGGCGTTCAGCGGGTTGGCGAACTGCTGGGGGACGAGCGCGTTGTCCCGCGATTCGGCCAGTTCGTGGGCCCTGTCGATGGCGCCGCCCATCCCCTCCTCGGTCGGGGTGTTGATTATCTCGGCGCCGAGCGCCGCCATCAGGTCCTGCTTCTCGACGCTGAACCGCTCGGGGACGACGAACACCGCCTGGAGGTCGAACTGGCTGGCCGCGAGCGCCATCCCGATGCCGGTGTTGCCCGCCGTCGGCTCGATGATGGTCCCGCCGGGTTCGAGGTCACCCCGCTCGAGCAGCCGTTCGCACATGTACACCCCGATGCGGTCCTTGATGCTCGCGCCCGGGTTGAACGACTCGAGCTTGGCGTAGACGGGGACGGCCTCGGGAGCCGCCTGCACCTTCACTATCGGCGTCTCGCCGACCGTCTCCAGGACGGAGTCGAGGGGGTCTCGATGGGTGGTCATCGCGACCTCCCTGCCGGTCGTCTCATCATGGTATAAAAATTCAGGCGGTAGTGGCAAGAATCCACCGGCTTCGCCCGGGCGCTCAGTCGGACTCGTAGGCGGCCCAGACGTACCGCGTGCCGTGGCTGCGGTACGGCCGCCAGGCGTCGGCGACCGACCGCATCTCCGCCCGCGACATGCCGTCGCCGTCGCCGTACAGCGCCTCGATGCCCCGCCGGACCGCGAGGTCCCCCAGCGGGAGCACGTCCGGCCGCTCGAGGACGAAGATGAGGTACATCTCGGCGGTCCATCGGCCGACGCCCCTGATCTCGGTGAGCCGGTCGACGACCGCCTCGTCGTCCAGGTCGGCCAGTCCTGCAGGCGTCAGGTCGGCCGTCCGGAACTCCCGCGCCGCGTTCCGCAGGTACTCGACCTTCGACGCGGAGAGGCCGGCGTCCCGGAGCGCCGCCTCGTCGGCCGCCAGCACGCGCTCCGGGGTCACCTCGCCCACCGTCTCGAAGACCCGCCCGCGGACGGCCGCCGCGCTGGCCGTCGAGAGCTGCTGATTGATGATGGAGACGCAGAGCCGCTCGAAGGGCTCCCGCTCCCGGCCGTCGTAGGGGTCGTGCCGCTCGAGTAGCTCCGCCATCACGGGGTCCTCCCGGAGGACGGACGCCGCCTTCGCTCGCATGGTGGCAGTCGACACGACGGCCGCGCCGGCCCTAAGTCTCCCGGTCGGGGTCAGTCCCGCCCGACCATCGGCGTCGAACACCGGAGGCAGAACCCCGCCTCGACGGCGCGCTCGACGAACTCCGGGAAGCGCCGGCGCTTGAACCGCGCGCGGTGGGCGAGGAACGCCCCACCGTCGGCGGGGTCGGGGCCGTGGAGGTCGTCCCACTCGACGACGATTTCGCCGTTCGCGGTCCCGCGGGCGACGTGCCTGACGAGGTCGGCCGCCGCCTGGAACAGCGGTGTCGTCGTCGGGTCGGTCGGGTCCGTGAGCGTCTCGCCGGCCGCACGGTAGGCGTCGGCAGCCGCCTCGTAGGCGTCGGCGACGCCGTCGAGGCCGCCGACGGTCCTGAAGTCCGCGACGAACTCCGCGAAGCAGGCTGCCTGTGCGGTGTCGTCGGTGATGTCCCGGAGGTCGCCCGCGACGGCGACGCCCTCGACGCCCCTGCGGGTGGCCCGCGAGTGGCGCCCGGCGACGCGGTAGGCGACCGCCGCGACGGCCAGCGACCCGAGCGCCCGGCCCACCCACCCCAGGTCGTCCGGCTCGAAGGGCGAGTGGCCGTCCCTGGGCGCCGCGAGACACCGCCAGCCGGCCCGGCTGTACTCGTCGCCGGCCCGCTCGTACTCGCGGTCGGCGAGCGCGGCCACCGCCGTCTCTCTGTGTTCGTCGCCGTTCACCGGCACGGCGGGACCACCCCACCCGGACGACCGCTGCCGTCGGCAGTCGAATCCATCGTCGTGGTGTTCGGTTGCAGCCGCAAAAGCCCCCGTTTCCCGGGTGTTCGTGGGTCGGCGCCCGCGTCACCGCTCGGCTCACCCTGCCGGGAGCGCCGGACCCATACCGGTCGCGCCGAACGGTGCCGTATGGACCTGGACCGATTCGCCGCTGACGCCCCGGCCGACGACGCGCCGGGCGACGGGCGGGTCTGCGTCGTGGCCACCCGAAACGAGACGTTCCAGCGCTGTCGGGACGGGTTCTACCCGGCGCCCCGGTCGTACGACCGGACCCGAGCGGCGTTCGACCACATGGCCTTCTACCGGACCGCGCCGGTGTCGGCGGTGACGCACTACGCGCCCGTGACCGGCCGTGTCGAGCAGACGCGCGGCGAGCCGGGCCCGCTGGATGCGGCCGACTGGGCGGCGCTCATCGACCCCTTCTCAGAGGAGTCGGTCGTGGTCGTCTTCGAGTTCGGCGACCTCGTCCCGCTGGAGACCCCGGTCGAGAGCACCGGCGACGCCGTCCGCGGCGCCTGGTACTGCACCGTCGACGACCTCCGGGCGGCGGCCACGCTCTCGGCGCTGGGCGACCGCGCCGAGACCTGACCGTCGCCTCGAGGACCCCCGTGCCCCCCCGCTCGAAGCTCCCCTGGCTCGCGGCCGCCTGCCTCACCCTGCCGCACGAGCTGGCCCACGCGCTGCCCGCCGCGGCCGCCGGGCTCTCGCCGGAACTCACGCTCCTGCCCGAGTACGACGGCGACGTGACGCCGCTCGGACAGTTCGACGCGGCCATAGAGGCGGGAACGCCCGCGTGGCTGGTGCGCCTCGTGGCCGTCGCCCCTCTCCCGACGTACGTCGGGCTCGCAGTGCTCCTCCGTTTCGTGGTCGCGCCGAGCGGCGTCGCCGCGCCGGTCGCGGTCGCGGCCTGTGCCTACTCGGCGTCCCTCTCGACGGGCGACCTCGCGATAGCGACCCGACCGGAACAGGCTGTCTCCGCAGGGCGGTTCGCCGCGAGCGGCTCCCGACGGTTGCAGGTGACCGCTGACCTGCTGACCGTCGGGACGACCGTCCTCGTCGGGGTCGTCCTGCTCGGCTGACCCGCTACGACCGCGACAGCCAGTCCGCGACCTGCTCGGCCAGGTACGCGTGGCCGGCCTCGCCGGGATGGACGCCGTCGACGGTCCGCTCCCGCCAGGCCCCGACCGGCTCGGCGACCGGCAGGTGCGTCCCGACCGTCTCCGCGAGGATTTCGTCGTACTCCAGCGACCGCTCCGGCTGGGCGTCCGAGAACGGGACCGCCCCCGGCTCCTCGAGCGACAGCAACGGCACGAGGCCGAGGAACGCGTACCGGTCGGCGCGCGCGGAGAGCAGGCCATCGAGGTTCGCCGCTGCCGCCCGGACCCGGCCTGGGTCGACCCGCGGCTCCCCGCCGCGGAGCTGTGCGTCGTTGTGCCCCGCGTGGACGACGACGAGGAGGTCGCCGGACGGAGCGTCCGGCAGGACCTCCTCCGCGTCGGTCGCCAGCTCCGCGAGCGAGGTCCCCATCCCGCCGTGTATCGAGACGTCGTCCTCGGCCAGCTCCTCGAGCAGTCGCGGCAGCCGACGCGGCCAGCCCGGGCCGTCCGTCCGCTCGCCGGCCGGGACGCTGTCGCCGAGCACCACCAGTCTCGTCATGTCCGACCGAAGGGGCGCTCGAAACAAGACCGCATCGGGTGACCGGTCGGCGGTCGCGCTCAGTCGTCGCTCTCGACGCCGGGTCGCGAGCGCGAGTCCGCCGGGTCGACCGCCCCCTCGATGCGGAGCGACCGGGCCGGCAGCGCCATCTCGAAGCCCGCCTCGGCGAAGGCGCGCTGGACGTCCCGGTTCACCGTGTCCCTGACCTCCTTCCAGCGGTCCAGGTCGGCGATGTAGTACTCGAAGCGAACGAGCATCGCCGACTCGCCGTACTCCCAGAACCACGCGCCCGATTTCTCGCCGTTGATGCCGTCGACCGCGCCGACCGTCTCCTCGAGCAGGTCCAGCGCGGCCGCCATCTCCGCCGGTCCCGTGTCGTAGGGGAGGCCGAGCTGGGTCCGGACGCGCCGGTCCGGCTCGGAGCTGATGTTCTTCACCGCCGACTGGGCGATGGTCGAGTTCGGAATCGTGATGAGCCGGCCGTCGAAGTCCCGGAGGAAGGTGCTCCGGAGGCCGATCTCCTCGACGGTGCCGGCGATGTCGTTGACCTCGATGATGTCGTCGACGAGGAACGGCTTCGTCGAGAGGATGTGCGCGCCACCGAAGACGTCCGAGAGCGTCCGCCTGGCTGCGAACGCCAGCGCGATGCCGCCGATGCCCAGCGAGGCGATTATCGCCGTGACGTCGTATCCGATTGAGTCCAGGACGACGATCGTACTGATGGAGATAATGGCGATGTTCGTCATCCGACTCACGATGGGGACCAGCGCGTCGTCCAGCTTCGACGCCGTCCGGTCGGCGTATCTCCCGATGTAGTTCTTTATGAGGCCGTCGGTCAACCGGATCGCGATCCAGGCGGCGGAGATGATGAGCGGCACCTCGACGGCGGTCGACAGGAATCGCTCGGCTTCCTGCGTCGGCGTCAGGACACCCCGACCGAGCGCCGCCGCGACGAAGACGCCGAGCAGTGCTATCGGGCCGCCGAGCGACCTGATGATGATGTCGTCAATCGCCGTCTCGGTCGTCTGCGCTGCCTTACTGAGGCGGCGCTCGAGGAGGAAACTCAGGATACGCCCCACAATCGCACCGAGCGCCAGAATACCGAAGAACAGCACGTATTGCGGGATGGTGCTCCCTGCGTAGCTCTCCGATATCACCGATTCAACGACCATGCTCGGTTCAACGTCGCATCTGCTTTATTTCTACCGCCCCGAACCGGGTGGCTCTCCACCGAAAAGCGGGGCGACCGAGACGGCCAGGGTGGCCGTCCGTGACTGCGACTCCGGCCCGCGTCGAAGGCCAAGCCCCGTCAGACTGCGGTCGCGACCGCCGGACGACTGTCACGAGACACCGCCCTTCACACACTTCAGTCGAGATTATTACTATTATGGAAAGTTACTCGCTCAAAAGGTCGTGCACCTAGTGCACGGCATTTTGAGTCGTTTAGAATATGCCTTTTCGGTTCCGAATAATGATCTCTCTCACCTGCTCAGCGTGATTTGACTCGGTTTGAACGAACGCTGTGAGGTGGCCTCGACGATCTCGGCTCGGTTGGCTCCGAGACCGTCACACTCAGCGACCAGTTCATCCACTTCCCGCACGATTTCTTCGTCAACAGCCACTCCGAATTTCTCTTTCGCCGTAGTTAGAACGAGCTAAGAACAGCGTACACCAAGTGCACGACGATTTCAACCGATTAGAGTCAATTCAAGAATCTATGTGAACTCTTCTATGACAGGCTCTAAGACAGTAACCTACATATCACCGGTGTCACAGCGAGAGATGCCAGATTTTGCCTCGTAGCATGTAACAGAGTCACGTCCGAGTGGATAGTGTGTATTTCTTCGCCGGCCGTCCGACGAGTCCCTCACGAAAATGTAGTCGGCTACCAGAGCCTCGCCTGTCGCACCGGTGGATTTTCTGGACTGGGCACCCT
>PXQM01000173.1:2446-3545 GCA_003021325.1 Halobacteriales archaeon QH_10_70_21 | reverse complement strand
AGCGACGTCAGCTCCTGCGGCAGGACGAACGTCGTGGATTCGCCCGTGCCGATCTCCTCCAGGGTCTCCATGCCGCGCTCGACGACGGCGCGCTCGCCCATCGACTCGGCGGACTTGGCCCGCAGCACCGTCGAGACCGCGTCCCCCTGGGCCTCGAGGATCTGGCTCTGCTTTCTCCCCTGGGCGCGGACGATGTCGGACTGCTTGTCCCCCTGGGCCCGCTCGATGGCGCCGCGGCGCTCCCCCTGCGCCTCCAGGATCATCGCCCGGCGGCGGCGCTCGGCGGCGGTCTGCTGCTCCATGGCCGATGTGACGCCCTTCGAGGGGGTGACCTCCCGGACCTCGACGGCCTCGACGCGGACGCCCCACTCGTCGGTCGGGCCCTCGAGTTCGCGCCGTATCTTCTCGTTGATGCGGTCCCGCCGGGAGAGCGTATCGTCGAGTTCCATATCCCCGATGGCCGCCCGCAGCGTCGTCTGTGCGAGGTTCGAGACCGCCCCCTTGTAGTTCTCGACCTCGAGGAACGCCCGCTTTGCGTCCATGACCTTGATGTAGACGACGGCGTCGGCGACCACCGGCGAGTTGTCGGCGGTGATGGCCTCCTGGCGCGGCACGTCGAACGTCTGGGTCCGCATGTCGAAGCGGTAGGTCCGGGTGACGAACGGCGGGACCACGTGCAGCCCCGGCTCGAGCAGTTCGCGGTAGTCGCCGAGAACCGTCAGGGCTCGCTTCTCGTAGGCCTCGACGATTTCGACCGCGCTCGTGACGGCTGCGATGGCGACGAGCAGCAGTGCGACCCCCGCGACCAGAACGGGGTTCAGGTCGACGACGCCGAGGACGACCGCGGCGCCGACCGCGAGGACGACGAGCGCCGTGACTGCGGTGCGGGCGGAGGTACCCGCACTCCTGCGGCCGAGTTCGCGGGCCACGCTGTCGGGCATGGACCCGGGTTGGGGCCGTCCACACTTGAACCCCCGCGCTGGGACGTCAGAGCGCACGGTCGATGGCCTCGGCGGTGTCGTCGCCGACGCCGTCGACGGTCGACAGTTCGTCGCGGGTAGCCGAGCGGATACCGTCGACGCTGCCGAACCGCCGGAGC
>PXQM01000173.1:0-2359 GCA_003021325.1 Halobacteriales archaeon QH_10_70_21 | reverse complement strand
TCGATGCACAACAGGTCCGGGTCGGGCCGGTCGTCGCGACCCGCCAGCGCGCGCTCGGCGCGCCACCGGACGAGCTCGCGCATGTTCGCGTAGTCGTCGTTCCGCTCGTCCAGCTTCTTGCGCCGGTAGTCGCTCTTTGCGGGGCTGCCGTCGACGAAGACCACGTCGCCCCCGACGACGGCCGTGCCCTGGGCGTGGCTGACGTCGAACCCCTCGATTCGCTCCGGGCGGTCGAGCCCGAGCCGGCGGGCCAGCGCGGCCGCGCCGTCGGCCTCGCTGCCCCGACGACGGGCGTTCTTCAGCGCCAGCTCGACCAGCTTGGCCTCCCGGCCGGCGCCGGGCACCCGGACGGAGACGCCCTCAGCCGCCAGCCAGCGGGCCAGTTCCTCGTCGCCGTGTCGCTCCGGGAGCAGAAGCGCGTCCGGCAGCGGCCGGTCGGCGTAGAACTGCGGGACGAACGCCGCGAGCACGGTCGCGACGTCGGCCTCGCTATCTCGCGGGTCGCTTCGCTCCCCGCTCGCTCTTCCCGAGGCCTCCCCCTGGTCGGCCTCGCGGTCCACCCGGTGGCGGTCCCGGTCGACCAGCTTGCCGTCCTCGCTGTGGAGCCGGGCGACGGTCGCCGAGTCCCCCTCCGTCGCGACGCCGAGGACGTCGACGGTCTCCGCCTCGCGGTTGACGACGGCCTCGCCGCCGCCCCCGTGGAACGACTCGACGGCGTCGAGCCGGTCGCGTAGCGCCGCCGCCCGCTCGAAGGCCTGCGACTCCGCGGCCGCCTCCATCTTCCGGCGGAGCGGTCCCGCCAGGACGCCCGTCTCGCCCTCCAGGAACCGGACGACCGACTCGACGTCCGCGAGGTAGTCCTCGGCGTCGATCTCGTCGGTGCAGGGCGCCGTGCACAGCCCCATCTCGTAGTCGAGACAGGGCCGCTCGCGGCCCGCGTACTTGTGGTCCGAGCAGCCCCGGACTCCGTAGACCGACCGGAGCGCCTTCACGACGGTCTCGACGCGGCCCTTGTCGGTGTAGGGGCCGAACACCGTCGCGCCCTCGTCGGGGTCGCGGGTCACCTGGATGCGGGGGAACTCGTGGTCGGTCAACTGCACCAGCGGGTAGGACTTGTCGTCCTTCAGCCGGACGTTGTACTTCGGCTGGTGGCGCTTGATGAGGTTGGCCTCGAGCAGCAGCGCCTGCGTCTCGGTGTCGGTGACCGCGAAGTCGACGTCGTCGGCCGCCTCGACCATCCGGCGGATGCGCTCGCTCCGGGGGTCGGCGTACGTCCGGACGCGGTCGCGCAGGTCGACCGCCTTGCCGACGTACAGCACCGTATCGCCGGCCTCGAACTGGTAGACGCCGGGCTCCCGTGGGAGCCCGCCGGCGCGCTCGCGGACCGCCTCGGCGTCCATCGTTCCAACGTTGGCGTCGAGCGGTATCAGCGTGACGCGTTCGGGACCTCCCCGGGCCGCACGCGGGACGGTGGTGGCGGGGCGGCGTGTGCCCTCGCCGGGAACGGCCGCCTGAGTTCCCGTACCGCCAGCCTGAGGCCGTTCCGCGGGCGGACGCGAAAGACAAGAGTTAATCGGGAGCCGCGACCCACTCCGAACGATTATGGCAAAGGTTAGCGTTATCGGCGCGGCAGGAACCGTCGGTGCCGCTGCGGGGTACAACATCGCGCTCCGCGATATCGTCGACGAGCTGGTGTTCGTCGACATCCCGGACCAGCGGGAGACGACCGTCGGGCAGGCCGCCGACACCAACCACGGCGTCGCCTACGACTCCAACACCACCGTCCGGCAGGGCGAGTACGAGGACACCGCCGGCTCGGACGTCGTCGTCATCACCGCCGGCATCCCCAGACAGCCGGGGCAGACCCGCATCGACCTGGCGGGCGACAACGCGCCCATCATGGAGGACATCGGCTCGTCGCTCGGCGAGTACAACGACGACTACGTGTCGGTCACCACGTCGAACCCGGTCGACCTCCTGAACCGGCACCTCTACGAGTCCGGCGACCGCGACCGTCACAAGGTCATCGGCTTCGGCGGCCGGCTCGACTCCGCGCGGTTCCGGTACGTCCTCTCCGAGCGCTTCGACGCCCCCGTCCGGAACGTCGAGGCAACCATCCTCGGCGAGCACGGCGACGCGCAGGTGCCCGTCTTCTCGAAGGTGCGCGTCGACGGGACCGACCCCGAGTTCTCCGACGACGAACGCGAGGAGATTCTCGGGGACCTCCAGCAGTCCGCGATGGACGTCATCGAGCGGAAGGGCGCCACCCAGTGGGGCCCGGCCACCGGCGTCGCCCACATGGTCGAGGCCGTTCTCCGGGACACGGGCGAGGTGCTCCCCGGGTCGCTGGTGCTCGACG
>PXQM01000172.1 GCA_003021325.1 Halobacteriales archaeon QH_10_70_21 | reverse complement strand
AGGACGAAGGGGGCGGTGGGCAAGATCAGGCGAGGACGAAGGGGGCGGTGGAGCCGAGGAGGACCGTCGCCGCCAGCAGGAACCCGTAGATGATGAGCAGCGAGCGGCCGGGCATATCTTTCGGTTCTGGCCGAGAAGACAAAAACCGGCGTTCGGTTTCGGGAGTCGAAATCCCGTCAGGCAGGCGCCGCGATGGCCGGCAGGATGTCGCCGCCGACCGCCAGCACCGCCGCGGCCCCGAGGCCGAGCGACAGCAGCAGGAAGATGACGATCCAGGAGAGTCTGACGGAGCTTTCGTCGGGCCCTGAGGCAGCCATGCTCGAGCGTAGGGCCGAGACGCCGAAAACCCCTTTCGTTTTCGCGCCCGCAAAGGACGGAGTTTTACCGCACGGGCGTCAAACAGCCCCCAATGAGCGACGACGATGGGGAGCCGTCCGACAGACAGAAATACGAGTTCACGAAGGTGCTCGAGGAGCTCGACGAGTACTCGGGCTCCGGAACGCAGCTCGTCTCCATCTACATCCCCGAAGACCGACTGATAAGCGACGTGGTCGCCCACGTCACCCAAGAGCACAGCGAGGCGTCGAACATCAAGTCCAAGCAGACCCGCACCGCCGTCCAGGACGCCCTGACCAGCATCAAGGACCGCCTGAAGTACTACGACGTCCGACCGCCGGAGAACGGCATGGTCATCTTCTCCGGCGCCGTCGACTCGGGCGGCGGCCAGACCGAGATGGTGACCGAGGTGCTCGAGTCGCCGCCCGAGCCAATCCAGTCGTTCCGGTACCACTGCGATTCGCACTTCCTGACGGAGCCGCTGGCGGAGATGATGGGCGACAGTGGCCTCTACGGGCTCGTCGTGCTGGACCGCCGGGAGGCCAACGTCGGCTGGCTGAAGGGCAAGCGCGTCGAGCCGGTCAAGTCGGCCTCCTCGCTCGTGCCGGGCAAACAGCGGAAGGGCGGCCAGTCCGCCCAGCGGTTTGCCCGCCTGCGGCTGGAGGCCATCGGAGGTCGCCGGCATGGCCGACGACCTCTTCGTCCCGAGGCGCCACGAGATGGACGGCATCCTCGTCGGCGGGCCCTCCCCGACCAAGGACGAGTTCCTCGACGGCGACTACCTCCACCACGAGCTCCGAGACGTGGTGCTCGGGAAGTTCGACGTCTCCTACACCGACGAGTCGGGGCTGTACGACCTCGTCGACGCCGCCGAGGACGTGCTGGCCGAGACGGAGGTTATGAAGGACAAATCGGAGATGAACGAGTTCTTCGAGCAGCTCCACGACGGCGGGAAGGCCACCTACGGCTTCGACGCCACCCGCCAGAACCTCGAGATGGGCGCGGTCGACCGCCTGCTCATCAGCGAGGACCTCCGGAAGGACGTCGCCACCTACGACTGCGGTGACCGCGAGGAATACGAGCTCGTCGACAGCCGCGCCGACACCCCGACCCACGCCTGCGAGAACGGCGGCGAGGGCGAGATGGTCGAACGCGAGGACGCGATCGACCACCTGATGGAGCTGGCCGAGCAGCGTGGCTCCGACGTGAAGTTCATCTCGACTGACTTCGAGAAAGGCGAACAGCTGCTCACCGCCTTCGGTGGTATCGCCGGCATCCTGCGGTACTCGACGGGCGTCTGATACCGACTATTGCGATTATTTTCGTAATCACGTCACGTGAACGGTCGGTTCGCGGGCCGAAGCGCACGAACCGTGACTCCCCGGCGGTAATGAGCCGCAATAATTACTATGAGGCGGCCGGTCGCCGCCCCGGTCAGTCCAGCAGCTGCTCGAGCTGGTGGCGCCGCCGGTCGATGTCGAAGTCGGGCTCGACGCCGCCCTGGGCGTGCAGCCGGTCCAACACGAGCAGCGGGTCGACACCGGCCCGCTCGACGGCGACGAAGAGCTCCTCGAGGGCCGCCCGGTGCAGCGCCAGCGAGTCCAGCAGGCCGACCGCGATGGCCAGCGGCACCGCCGCCTCGCCGGTCGGAAAGGCGTCGCTGATGCGGTCGAACCGCGGTTCCGTCGCCGCCGTCTCGGCGCTCGCGAGCGCGAGACACGCCGGACAGAGCGCCGCCTGCGCGGCCGCGTCGGGGACGTGCTCGCGGTACTCGAGCGGGACATCGAAGGCGACCATCGCCGCGCCGCAGCTCGGACAGTCCATACGCGCTGTTGGGGCGCCCGGACAATAGAGCGCCCGGTCCTACTCGGCCTCGTCGGCGAGGGCCTCGATCTCGACCCGGAAGGCGTCCGCCAGCTCGTCGGGGTCCTCGAGCAGGTTCGCGTCGGCCGCGATGCCGAGCCGGACGCCGCCGTCGTAGCTGAAGATGCTGACCCCGAGCCCCTGGTCGATGGCCTGCGGCACCCGGAACATGATGTCGGTAATCTCGCGGCCGGCGAACTCGATGCTGTCGGTCGGTCCCGGCACGTTCGTCACCACGCCCGTCGCGCGGTTCTCGAACTGCGCCTGCAGCCACTCGAAGACCGGGTCCGGGGTGTGCCCGCCGAGCGTCAGCGTCAGATACATGACGTACGCCTCGACGCCGGCCGTCTCCGCGCTCATCCGCTCGTGGATGATTCGGATGCGCTCCTCGAGGTCGGGCGTGCCGATGGGCAGCGGGACGAACGCGAGCCCGAAGTAGTTGCCCAGCGAGGCGTCGCGCTCGTCCATCCGGCGGAGGTTGACCGGCACCGTCACCCGCAGCTCCCGGCCGTCGACCGGCTCGCCCCGGTCGGCCAGCAGTCGCCGGAACGCCCCCGCCAGCGCCCCGAGCAGGAGTCGTTGACCGTCGCGTCGTGCTCCTGGCCGATGGCCTTCACCGTCGCGTGGTCGATTTCGTCGGTCCAGCCCGCCCGCTTTGCGGTCCCGAGCTCGCCCCGCAGCGAGGTCTCCGTCTCGTCGTCCTGGGTGAGCAGGTTCACCCCGGTCTTCAGCGCCGTTCCGGCGAGCCGCGCCGTATCGAGGACGCCGTCGCCACCCAGCGACCGCCCCGTCTCGTTGTCGGACGGCGCGTCAGTCGTCTCGCCGGTCGCCGTCGCCCCTGCCCCGTCTGTCGCCGCCTCAGGCTCGCGGACTCGTCGGCGCTGGGCGGGTCGGGGGCGATGCCCATCGGCATCTCGATGGCGTCGGGGTCGTCCACCAGCCCGAACACGACGTACATCAGCGCGAACCCGTCGCCGATGCTGTGGTCGATGTGGAACGCAACGGCGCTGCCGTCGCCGGAGCCCGCGCCCTCGATGAGGTACGCCTCCCACAGCGGCCGGCGCTCGTCGAGCGGCCGGCTCATGGAACCGCTCGAACCGGAGCAGCCGCTCCTCGAGCCGGGCGCAGAGCTCCTCGTAGCCGATGGGCTCGTCGAACCACAGCACGCCCGTGATGGTCGTCAGGTTGTCTATCGTCCCCATGCGCCGCCAGGCGTTGTCCGTCCCCGAGATGGGGTCGCGGCCGGTCATCGGCGACCCCCCACCGGTCCGGCGCCCCGTCCGACCGCGCTCGCTCGCCCGTCCCAGCGCCCGCTGTCGTCGAAGTGAGAGCCAGCCGGTGGCATTCCGGATTGGCGTTCGAGCAGGCGGGTGATGAAGCTACTGCCGGCGACCACCGGGGGATGCCGTCGACGCCCGGAAACCGGCCCGTTCGCGCGCCGACGGCGGCCGGCCAGCGGGCGATGACCGCGTGCCACGGTGAAGCGTCACTCTCCCTCGTCGACCGGCACTCGGTCGGACTGGTAGCGGCGACTCCGGACGTAGTAGTAGGCCACCAGCAAGGCCAGGAGCAACAACAGCAACAGGAGGAACGCACCCGAGTTCTCGGGGAGGAACCCGGTCCCGGAGTCGTCGTCCTGGAGCTGTACGGACGACTGGTCGGAGTCGTCCTCGCTCGCGACGCGGAGGTCCCGCTCCCCG
>PXQM01000204.1 GCA_003021325.1 Halobacteriales archaeon QH_10_70_21 | reverse complement strand
TCCGGCGACGTCCCTGACAGCGTGGCGTATCGCCGACGGCACACGCTTTTGTTCTACTGGACAGTCGTCATCTGCATGAATCCGGCCCGGTGTCTCGAGAATGGGACAGTCGGGATATCCGACGAAACGTACGCGGTCTGCCGAACCGACCACAGGTGTCCCGCTGCGTTTGCCACCATTCGAGACGAGACCGAGACGTCAGTGGTCATCGACGACGTGGACGCTATCGATGCCAGCGAAACCGGGTCCGGATGGAAACGCCTGACGTTCGACCTGGAACTCCCGTTCGAACTCGTCGGGTTTCTCGCTGCGGTTGCCACCGAACTTGCGGACGCCGACATCTCGGTGGTCGGCCGCTCGTCGTACTCGACCGACCGGGTGCTCGTGAAAGAGTCGGACCTCGATGGGGCTGTCTCGCAGCTCGAGGGCTTGGGATGTACCGTTACCGAGATAGCACCGACCGTCGAGGAGGCATACGGTACCCCCACACCGAACTCGCCTCCCGTACCGTCCGCGCCAGTCCTGGCATTCCGCCGAACGGTCTGTCGACGCTCCGAGAGCCGAGTTCTCTAAACCGACCAGCGGTTCATCCCGAGCGGTTCCCCGGCGACTCGGCGCTTCGGAGGACCTGGCCCTCGTACTCGGCGTCGGCGCGGGTGCCCTTCAGTTCGAGGACGTTCCGCTCGAGCTTGTCGACGGCGACGTGAAAGCCGGTCTCGGCGCCGTAGCCCTCGCCGGTGCCGCCGACCTGCCCGCGGTTGGTCCGGAGGCGAATCTGGCACTGGACGAGCGGCGTTCCGCGGAGCTTCTCCTTGTGCTCGTGGAACCGGACGTGGGCGTGCTGGACCTGCATGTCGCGGTACTTGTCGGTCACGTCGGTGATGGCGTCGTAGATGTCCTGCCGGGAGATGGTGTCCAGCAGCTTGATGTTGGTAATCTGGACGTCCATGTTCTCCGTTTCGGTGTAGGTCAGCGCCCGGAGGACGTCGGTCTTCGTGAGGATGCCGGCGATGACGGTATCGTCGTGCTCCGGCGTGACGACGAGGCCGGCGTAGTCGCTCTCGAGCATCCGCTCGACGGCGGCCCGGACGCTCTCGTCGCGGGTGACGGTCTGGACGGGGCTGTTCATCAGGTCGTAGACCGGCAGGTCGAGCATCCGGTCGCTGTCGCCGGAGCGGTCGCCCTTCTGCTGGCGCTCCATCGTCCGGACGGCGAAGTCCGCGATGTCGTGGGTCGTCACCATCCCCGTCAGCTTGCCGTTCTCGTTGACGACCGGGAGCCGCGAGATGCCGTGCTCGCGGAGGTGGTTGATGGCCTTGCCCAGGTTGTCGTCCTCGGTGAGGGTGACGACCTCCTCGGTGTAGATCTGCTCGACGGTCAGCACGTCGAGGTTCTCCAGGACGGCCTCGAGGATGGCGTCCTCGGTGACGATGCCCCAGAGGGTCTCGCCCTCGAACACCGGGGCGAGCTTGGTCCCGCCCTCCACGAGCATCCGGGCGACGTCGCGGACGCCGTCCGTCCGCTCGACCATCGGGACGTTGCTCCGGACCATCACCTGGACCTTGGCCGCGTCCTCGACGTGTGACTGGAGGAGCTGCCGTTCCGTCACGATGCCCACGTAGTCACCGTCGTCGGTCACGACGATTCCCTTCGGGTTCTCACGCTCGAAGAGGGAACGGACCTTGCCGAGTTCGCCGCGCTGGGCCTTCAATGTACTCCCCAGGTACAAGCCGGTGGGACGCCAACGTCCGGACATGGGACCCGACATCTCGGTCTTCGGCCGCTACACGTACCTCGTGACCGAACTGTTCTGGGGCGCCATCGCCCTGGCGCTGTGCCGGCGGACCGGCTCGACACGGAAGGCCCTCCGCGTCTCCCTGGTCCTGTACCCCTTCGCGTACGCGTGGGACAGGTACACCCTCGAGGTAGGCGTCTTCGACATCCCGCTCCGAACCGGCATCGAGATCGCGGGCATCCCCCTCGAGGAGCACGTCTTCATGTTCGTCGTCCCCTCGATGGTCGTCGGTACGGCGGAGGCGCTCGACGGGGACTGAGCGACCACACGCTCCCGTCTGACTCCGGCAATATATAAGTACAATAGTTGAGCGTCGCCACCGGATTCGAGCGCCGCCCCGGCGCACGACGGGGAATGGGGATGCATCCACGACGACGTCGACGACCGCCGCGAGACGTGGCCTACATCAGTCGGCCGGCCGAACCGACGGTACGTTCGGTTCCGAGAAGCCGCCGGAGGTCAAGGCGGGCATCGAGGACGCCGACGCGTCGGGACGGACCGCCCTCGTGACCGGATCGACGAGCGGACTGGGGCGGGCGGCGGCGCTCGCGCTCGGCCGGCTCGGCGCGGACGTCATCGTCCACGGCCGGAACCGCGAGGCCGGCGAGACGGTCGTCGCCGACCTCGAGGCGGTCGGCAGCGACGCCCGATTCGTCGCTGCGGACTTCGAGAAGCCGGCCGAGGTGTCGGCGCTGGCCGAGACCGTCCGAAACGAGGTCGACGACCTCGATGTCCTCTGTAACAACGCCGGCGGCCGCTTCGAGGATAACGCCGAGACGGAGCCGGGCGTCGGACGGACCCTCCACATCAACCACCTCTCGCCGTACCAGCTGACCGTGGAACTTCTGCCGGTACTGGGCGACGGCGCGCGGGTGGTGACGACCGCCTCCGTCGGCCACCGCATCGCGACGCTGAACCTCGACCGCCTCGCGGAGATGACCGGGCTCTCCTCGTGGGCGGCCTACTGCCGCTCGAAGCTCGCGAACATCCTCTTTGCCAGCGAGCTCTCTCGCCGGCTGGTGGCGGCGGGCCGCAACGTCACCTCCAACTCGCTGCACCCCGGCATCGTCCCCGGCAGCGAGTTCTCGCGGGCGCTGCCGGACCCGGCGCCGCAGACCGGCCGGCTCGTCGGCGAGTTCCCGACGACCGACTCCGTCGAGGACGGCGCCGCCACCATCGTCTACCGGGCCGTCTCCGACGACGTCGAGGGCGTCACGGGCAAGCACTTCGCGCAGTGCCGCGAGCGCCGGCCCGCGCCCGACGCGGTCGACGCCGAGGCGGGGCGGGAGCTGTGGGCGCGGAGCGCCGACCTGCTCGGCATCGAGGAGCCGCTGGCCGAGACCGCTGCTCCCCGCAGTCCCGCTCGACCGGCCGCCGGCCGCACCTCCGTCTCACCCCACGCCCTGGAGTTCGACCGGCTCGACCCCCATCTCGAAGCCGGGGCTGTAGCACAGGACCGGGTCGGCTGCCGGCGAGGGCAGGCCGGTCGCCTCGAACAGCGTGTTCGCCCGAACCGTCGCGTCGACAGCCGACACCTGCCACGGCTCGCGCGTGATGCGCCCGACGACCAGCGCGTCGTCGCCGGTCGCGCCGGCCCCCGGGAGCGCCGCCCCACCCTCTCCCGGCGGGACGAAGTAGCGGTCCCGCTCGACACAGAACGCCGCAACTGAACCGGGCTCCACCCCGCCCGTCGATCCCGCCGGCCGGTAGCGGGCCCGGAAGACCGCGTCGGGCCCCTCCGCCCGCGTCCGGCGGCTGCTGAACCGCAGGGTGTCGCCGGTCCGGCGGATTCGCGACCGCGCGGCGTGGAACGCGAGGCCGAAGGCCCGGCGCCCCAGTTCCGCGACGGCCCGGTCGCCGGTGTCCAGCGAGTGGAAGTAGACCCCCTCGTCGCCGTCGTGGCTGACGTAGGTCCGGAAGTTGAGCTGCGGCGTCGGCACCGCGACCGAGAGCGACCCGAGCGACCCGGGCGCGACGCCGGCGTTCTCCAGCGCCAGTGCGCTCACCCAGGCGCTGCCGTCGAAGGTGTCGATTGCCAGCGGCTCGGGGACCTGCGGGCGGAGCGCCGACGGGTCGACGGGCCAGTGGGCGAACAGCACGTCGCGGCCGGAGACGGTGCAAAGCGGTGGCATACAGTCCTCGCCCGGTGCTACCGCGAGGTGCTGTCGTTCCTGGACGTCCGCCCGCCGACGGTCCGGACGCTGACCCGTTCGCCGGAGAAGCGCGACCGACTCCGGCGACTGGGTGCCGACGAGGTCGTCGTCGGCGACCTGTTCGACCCCGGGGACGCCGCCGAGGCGGTCGCGGGCGTCGACGCCGTCGTCAGCGCGGTCGGCTCGACCCCGAAGGCCGTCCTGACCGCCGAGGAGTTCGTCGACGGGGCGGGCAACCGGAACCTGATAGCGGCGGCGGCCGACGCCGGCGCGACCGCCTTCGTCATGGAGTCCGCGCTCGGCGTCGGCGACGAGCCCGCCAGCCCGCTCGCGGCCGTCTTCGACGTCTTCATCGGCCCGGTCCAGCGCGCGAAGGCCGGCGCCGAGGCCGCGCTCCGCGAGGCCCCGCTCCGGCACACGGTGCTCCGCCCCGGCGTCCTGACGCCCGGCCCCCGGGCCGGGACGGTGCAGGTGGCCGACCCGGGCGCCAGGCTCTGGGGAGCGGTTCCCCGGGCGGACGTCGCCCGGCTGCTCGCGGCCGCGCCGTTCACCCCCGCCGTCGCCGACCGCACGCTCGAGGTGGTCGCGAACCCGCTGTTGAAGCGTCGGAGCGAGGCCGTCGACTGGCGGGTTCCCTGAGGCGCTGGACCGGCGCCGCCCCGACGGCGCGCGGGCCGGCCGGCGTGGGAGCGAGGCGCCGGCGCGTTCCGTAGGGCATGCGAACGACTATGACGGTCGTCTCCGTCGTAGGTACCGTGACCGGCCGGCAGTACCTCTCCCGTGACCCCGGAGATACGGTGCGCATCCTGGACGCCGACGGGCGGGTGGTCGAGGGGGCGACCGTTCCGGACCTCGAGGAGGCGGAGCTGGCGGCGATGTACGCCGAGATGGTGGTGTCGCGCCACCTCGACGAGCGCATGGTGAGCCTCCAGCGCCAGGGCCGGCTGGGGACCTACGCGCCGCTGGCCGGCCAGGAGGGCGCGCAGGTGGGGTCGACACACGCGCTTGCGGACGACGACTGGATCGTCGACCAGTACCGCGAGCACGGCGCGGTCGTGGTCCGGGGCATCGAACCCGAGTACCTGCTGTACTGGATGGGCCACGAGGCCGGCAACGAGTGGCTGGCCGAGCGCCACGTCCTCCCGCTGAACATCTCCATCGGGAGCCACGTTCCCCACGCGACGGGGATGGCGCTGGCGGCGAAGCTCCGCGGCGACGACGGCGTCGTCTGCTGTCACTTCGGCGACGGCGCCACCAGCGAGGGCGACTTCCACGAGGGTCTGAACATCGCCGGGACCTTCGACGTCCCGGCCCTGTTCGTCTGCAACAACAACCAGTGGGCCATCTCCATCCCCCGCGAGGCCCAGACGGCGAGCGCGACCCTCGCGGGAAAGGCCGAGGCCTACGGATTCACCGGCGTGCAGGTCGACGGCATGGACCCGCTGGCCGTCTACGCCGTCACCGCGGCGGCGCGCCACACCACCGCCGACGACCCGAGCGTCTACCGCGACGACGAGGAGGTCGCCGCCTGGAAGGAACGGGACCCCATCGACCGCCTCGAGGCCTACCTCCGCGACCGGGGGCTGCTGGACGACGAGCGCGTGGCCGAGATCGAGGCAGCGGCCGAGGCGGAGGTGGCTCGCCTCGTCGACGGCGCGATGGGGTACGACCCCGACCCGGACCGGATGTTCGAGACCGCCTACGAGACGACGCCGCCGCGCCTCCGCGAACAGCAGCGGTACCTCGCGGCCCTCCGGGAGCGACACGACGACGGCGTCCTGCTCCGCGACGAGTGATGGCAGCGGGCGCCTCCGTGGGACCGCTTCGAGCACTCGGTGCTGCGATACGCCAGCGGGTACGGCCTGGTACGCTCCGGGCTCCTGTTCGCGCTCGCGGCTGCTTGACGGTGCCCTGGTGGACCTGCACCGCGGAAGGCCAGCCGGTCTCGTGGCCGGAGCTGACGGAGAGAGCCGGCCGGTCGAAGCGTGTACGCGGAAGGAAATGAGTGGGTTCGGGCAGATTTGAACTGCCGACCTCCTCCATGTCAAGGAGGTGTCATAACCGACCTAGACCACGAACCCGTGCTTGCGTTCCGTCGCACTCGGTGGTAACCCGGTAACGTAATTGAAGCTTTCGGAATGGCCGTCGGCGGTGGGGCGTTCCGGCGTGGCCGCAACGGGGGCGAGCGGGGCTGAGCGTGCCAATTCCTCACAACACCGGCGCAGATTGCCCACACCACATATAAAGCGCCGTAGATTCTTGGCACAACGATAATCCCACTAACACGTGTACAGAGAGGTACACGTGGTCGAACGGAGTACGTTCAGAACCACCGTGTCCTGCCTCGTCGCCGTGATGGTGGTCGTCGGATTCACCGCGGCGCCGGCCGCGGCGTTCGCGGACGACGAGACGGTCGGCGACACCGTCGACGACATGCTCGACGACGGCGTCGACGTGGACACGGCCGGCTCCGACGGGAGCGACACGGAAGGGGTCGAAGTGAACATCGTCAGGGCGAACAGCCCGGTCGAGACCGGCGAGACGCTCGTGGTCACCGTTGACGTCAAGACGAACGACGGGGGCAGCGCGGAGCTTCTCGTCGACGGCGAGTCGAAGGAGGAGCGGGGATTCGCGCCCGGCCAGGAGGACCGCGTGAACGTCACCTGGGAGACCGGCTACCAGGACGCCGGTAACCACACCGCCACGGTCAAGAGCGGCTTCGACGGGGACAGCGTGAACGTCACCGTCGAGCCGGGCGCCCAGGTGCCCGAGGAGACCTGCACCAACGTCCCCAAGCGGGCCAACGAGAACGTCCCGTACGAGGAGCTGCCCTCGCAGGACGACCTCCCCGAGGACGCGCCGAACCCGGTCCCGCCGCTCGTGACGCCCGAGGCCGTCGCCGGCATCGTCGTCGGCGCGGCGCCGAACCAGTGCGACATCCAGGACCCCAACGACCCGTCGGTCGACCCGGAGGACCCGCCGAGCGATCCCGACATCACCGTGATCGTCCTCCGCTCCGAGCAGTACAAGGACGGTGCCGCCTTCCTGGTCTACTACGAGGCGACGCTCGACGATGACGGCGGTCCCGAGGTCGACGGATTCGCCGGCGGCGTCGTCTACTCGGGTCACCTCAACACGGACCCTTCGACGACCGTCAACGACAGCGAGAAGGAGTACACGGTCGACCCGCTGGTCGACGGTGACACCTCCACGGCCAAGGCGACGGCCGACGCCGAGGCGCCGTTCGGTGGCGCCGGCGGCAGTCTCGAGTGCTCCGGCGGCGAGTGCCAGCCCGGCTCGTCGGGCGTCCCCACCTTCGCGGAGTACCCCGCTGTCCCGGCACCGGTCTGGGACGGCGAGGAATAACCGGCGCCTCCCGCCCTCCCTCTTCTCTCCCGTTCTCGCACCGACCGGCCGTGGCCGTAGCGACAGCCTTATCCTGATGTACTGTTTTGTACATTGTAACACAGGATTGGGCATTGGTGTTCAACATGAAGGAGTACATCGAACGCGTGACGGACGGCGAGGACCTCTCGCTGTCGGAGGCCCGTACGGCATCGTCGCTCGTCTTCGAGGCGGCGACCGAGGCACAGATCGGCGCGCTGCTGTCGGCGCTGCGCGCGAAGGGCGAGACCGAGGCCGAGATCGCCGGCTTCGCCCAGGGGATGCGCGATGCGGCCCGGACCATCGACCCGGACCGGCGGCCGCTGGTCGACACCTGCGGGACCGGCGGCGACGGCCACGACACTATCAACGTCTCGACGACGAGCGCCTTCGTCGTCGCCGGCGCCGGCGTCCCGGTCGCCAAGCACGGCAACTACTCGGTGTCGTCGTCGTC
>PXQM01000203.1:10097-12852 GCA_003021325.1 Halobacteriales archaeon QH_10_70_21 | reverse complement strand
GAACACCGGGGTGTAGGCGGCGCCCGCGATACAGGGCCCGTAGAGGACGCATATCTGCGGCACCCGGCCGGAGAGTCGCGAGTGGTTGTAGTAGTACTTGCCGATACCCTCGCGGTTGGCGAAGAAGCCCGTCTGCTGGTCGATGCGGCCGCCCGAGGAGTCCATCAGGTAGAGGACGGGCTTGCCCGTCTTGAGGGCGCGCTGCTGCATCCGGAGGAACTTCTCGACGCCCTTGGCAGCCATACTGCCGCGCTTGACCGTGTAGTCGTTGGCCATGAAGTGGACGTCCCGGCCCTCGAACTCGGCGGCGCCGGTGATGAGGCCGTCCGCCGGGAGCTGGTCGTCGGCGTCGAACTCCGCGAACTTGCCGTCCTCGAAGCGGAAGCCGTCCTCGCCGAACCACAGGTCGATGCGGTCCCGGACGAAGCGCTTGCCCTGCTCCGGCAGTTGCTTCTTGTACTTCTCGGGCCCCCCGGCCTCGATCTCCTCGATCTGCTCGAGCAGCTCCGCCTCGCGCCCGGTCGGCCCCAGGTCGTCCTCGATGGGCGAGAGGTCGGCCTCGCCGCGCGCGGCCGGCTCGTCGGCGTCGCCGATGTACACCGCCACCTCGGTCTCGGCGTGGGTCGCCATCGCCCGGGCGATGGCCTCCGCCTCCTCCACGCTCGCCCCGGCGGACGGCCGACCGCTCCGTCTCGCCCGGACGGTCGGCGGCGGCCGCGCTCCCGGGACGGTGGCGGCGGGCCGGCGCCGCGAAGGGACCGGTCAGTCCCCGGGCGACGTCGCCGCTCGGCTGCCGGGGCCGTCGAGTTCGCCCTCGATGGCCCGGTGGGGGTACGGGATGGTCAGGCCCTCGGTCTCGAAGCGCTCGGTCACGGCCTGCACGAACCGCCCGCGGATGCCCAGGAAGTCCGAGTCCCCGGGTCGCGTATCCGGATGCGGCTCTGGAGCCCGAACGACGAGTCGTTTGTTTCGACGCGCTCGACCGACGGCTCCGGGTCCGCCAGGATGCCCGCCGTCCGCCGGGCCTCCTCGAGGATGACGTCGTCGCCGCGTCGATGTCGTCGTGGAGGCCGATGCGGAACGTGAACTGCAGCCGGAGGGTCCGGTTGTGGTCGTAGTTCTTGATGACGCCGTCGGTCAGCTGGGAGTTGGGACCGTAAGGTGCTCGTTGTCGAAGGTCCGCACCCTCGTTACCCGGAGGCCGATGTCCTCGACGAACCCGGAGTTGTCCTCCCACTCGATCCGGTCGCCGGTCCGGAACGGCCGGTCGGTGTAGATGAACACGCCAATGACGGAGTTCTTGATGACGTCCTGCATCGCGAAGCCGATCGCCAGCGTCGCGGCGGCACCGACCGTCGCCAGCGCGAGCAGGACGCTCCCGTAGCCCGCCAGCGCGGAGGCCAGACCGACCGCCGCGAGCAACAGCCCGGCCCGGACCAGCAGCCGGAGCGGCTTCCTGGCGTGCTCGTCGAGGCCCCGCCGCTCGAACAGTTCGTCCACGAGCGGGACGACGGCGCGCGTGCCGACGACGTCGCGGCCGGCGACCGTCCCGCGCCACGCGCCGAACGGCTGGCTGTGCTGTGCGGCCAGCAGCCCGACGTCGATGTCCTCCTCGCGGTACCCCTCGACGGCCGGTCCGGCGTCGACGGTCCCCCAGTCGGTGCGGACGCGCCACTCGACGGGCACACAGGTCTCCGTCCGGGTGACGTCGACGCCGCCGTCGCGGCCGGGGACGGCACAGACGGCCGAGACAGCCTCGTGGTCGGCCGTGGTCGCCGCCAGCGCGGCGTCGGCGCCGCCGAACCACCGCCAGCGCTTCTCCCGGGCGGGCGTCTCGCGCATATCCCCGGGTCGTCCCGGGAGGACGGATACCTTGCGGTCAGTCCAGCGCCGCTTCCAGGCGGCCGACGTAGTCCTCGTCGCCGACGAACAGCGGCGTCCGTTC
Source organism: Halobacteriales archaeon QH_10_70_21 (assembly GCA_003021325.1). The sequence continues at coordinate 10,907 of PXQM01000203.1, read as the reverse complement.
GTGGAGCCGCTCGGGGTCGCGCTCCAGCAGCGAGCGTTCGCCGTCCGAGGAGGCCCCGCCTGCGGACTCGACGATGTACGCGATGGGGTGGCCCTCGAACAGCAGCCGGAGCTTCCCCTCCGGGGTGTCGCGCAGCCCCGGGTAGCCGAAGATTCCCCCGTAGGTGAGCACCTGGTTCACGTCGCCGATCATCGCCCCGCCGTACCGGAGCTTGAGCTCGTCGCCGACCTCGTCGACGTAGTCGGCGAACGCGTCGGTCCACTCGGGCGCGCGGCCGCCGAAGCCGTAGACGGTCGGCTCCTCGGGGAGCCGGAGGTCCTCGGCGATGTGCTCGCGGGTCCCCTCCTCGTCGACGGCCCACTCGCCGACCGTCCCGTCGCGGGCGACCACCATCGTCGTAATCGGGCCGAAGAGGACGAACCCGGAGGCGACCAGCGCCGACCCCGGCGCGGGCAGCGGCTCGTCGTAGATTCCGAACAGCGTTCCCATCGTGTTGTTCGACTTGAGGTTCGAGGAGCCGTCCAGCGGGTCGCAGGCGACGTGGAGCTCGCCCTCGTCGTGGGAGGGTTCTCCCCGCTCCTCGCTGGCGTAGCTGCCGACGGCGTCGATGTCGAGCAGCCGCTCCTCGAGCAGCTCGTCCGCGTAGATGTCCGCCGCCAACTGCTGTTCGCCCGAGGGGTTCTCGCCGGTCTCGTAGACGCGGCGGCCCGCCAGCCCGTCCCGGACCTCCGGCGCCGTCCTCGCGACGACGTCGACGGCCGCCTCGATGGGGTCGGTCATCGCTCGGCCGCCGAGAGTGCCTCGTCGACG
>PXQM01000203.1:0-9950 GCA_003021325.1 Halobacteriales archaeon QH_10_70_21 | reverse complement strand
CCACATCACGACCGGCATGTCGCGGTGGCGGGCGGCCTCCTGAGCCTCGCGGAACTCCTCGACCATCTCTATCTCGTAGTTGGAGCCGCCGTAGACGGTGAAGCCGATAGAGGATGCGCCGATCTCCTCGGCGTAGTCGACCGTGCAGTTGACCGCCGAGTCCGGTTCGCCCCGCCAGAGGTTCGACGTCCCGTTCAGCTTCACCAGCAGGTCGAGGTCCTCCTGGAAGCTGGGGTAGTACGCCTCGGCGATGCCCTTCTGGACCGCGACCGAGGTGACCGCAGGGTGGGTCGCCGCCTCGAAGGTCCGTTCGGGGTCCGCGCTCTCCGGCACATCCTCGAAGTCGACGGGCCCGTGCTCGAGCCCGTGGTCGTACGCGAGGATGAGCATCTTCCCGTCCCGGCACAGCGGCGTATCGTCGATGGGAATCATACGCACAAACGTGGTGTGACCGGCACAATGAAGATTCTGGTACGTTACCCCCGCTCGTGGGGGGTGTCGTCGCCGCGACGGCGAGAGACAATCTTTAGGCTCGACCCTGTCCGAGACGCACGTATGCGCGAACTCGACGCGGTAGAGACGGTCGGCGTCGTCGGCGCCGGGACGATGGGCAGCGGTATCGCACAGGTGGCGGCGACGGCCGGCTACGACGTCGTCATGCGTGACGTCGAACCCGGCTTCGTCGAGGACGGCCTCGACCGCATCGAGGGCAGCCTCGACCGGTTCGTCGGCAAGGAGGAGCTGACGCCTGCGGAGGCCGAGGCGGCGCTGGACCGCATCGAGGGAACCACCGACCTCGGAGCGCTATCGGCCGCCGACCTCGTCGTCGAGGCCGCCGTCGAGGAGATGGACATCAAGCAGGACATCTTCGCCGACCTCGACGCGGTGACCGACGAGGGCGTCGTGCTCGCGACCAACACCTCGACGCTCTCGATAACGACCATCGCCTCGGCGACCGAGCGACCGGAGCTGGTCGTCGGCGTCCACTTCATGAACCCCGTGCCGGTGATGGCGGGCGTCGAGGTGGTGGTCGGCGAGCGGACCGACCCGGAGGCCGTCGCACTGGCGCACGGCTTCTCGGAGTCGCTCGGCAAGGAGACCTGGGAGTCCGACGACAAGCCCGGCTTCGTCTCCAACCGCATCCTGATGCCGTGGATAAACGAGGGCATCCGCGCCTACGACGAGGGCGTCGCCACCAAGGAGGACATCGACCGCGGGATGAAGCTCGGGACGAACGTGCCGATGGGACCGCTGGAGCTGGCCGACCACATCGGCCTGGACATCTGTCTGGACGCGACCCGGACGCTCCACGAGGAGCTCGGCGACCGGTACAAGCCCGCCTACCTGCTGAAACGGAAGGTCGACGCCGGCCACCTCGGAAAGAAGACCGGCGAGGGGTTCTACGAGTACTGACGCCGCTCGTACGGACTGCGACAGTCCGTATCAGTCGCTCTCCGTCGTAAGGACGATGCCGTCGTCCTCCTCGCCCCGCCGGCGGCTGAGCAGGGTCCCGAGAGCGCCGGTCCGGTCGGTTCGCTGGCGGCCGTAGGCGACGTACACCGCCACGCCGCCGGCAATGATGCCGGCCGCGCCCAGGATGGGCAGCGTCCCCATCTGCGTGAGGAGGACGCCGCCGGCGACGACGCCGAAGACCTGGACGTACGGGTACCCGGGGGCGACGAAGTCGGGGTCGTAGGCCGGGAGGTCCGCCTCCCGGAAGGCCACCAGCGCGACGTTGATTATCGAGAACACGAGTATCTGGAAGGCGCTCGCGAGCTTCGCCAGCTCGATGACGGGCACGAACGCGATGAGCAGAAGCAGCACGACGCCGGTGAGCAGTACGGCGTTGCGCGGGGTCTTGAAGCGGCGGTCGATTCGACTGAGCGCCGGCGGTAGCAGCGAGTCGCGGCTCATCGCCAGGGGGAACCGCGACGACGAGAGCACCCCCGCGTTGGCCATGCTCGTCAGCGCGACCACCGCGACGACCGAGATGACGACGACGCCGAACCCGCCGAAGAGCTGGGCCGCGCCGTCGGCCATCGGGGTCAGCGACGCCGTCCCGTCGGGGCCGCCCTTCGTGAGGGTCTTCGGGTCCGCCAGCGCCACCACCGCCGCCACGACGGCGACGTAGATGACGAGCATCACGAGCAGCGACCCCAGCATCGCAAGCGGGAGGTTCCGGCCCGGGTCCTTCACCTCCTCGGCGACGCTTGCGATCTTCGTCACGCCGGCGTAGGAGACGAACACGAACGCCGCCGCGGTCACGATATCGAAGTTGCCCGCCGGGGCGAACGGTCTGAACTGGCCCGCGTCACCGACGACCCCGGCGTTGAGCGTGTACGCCACCAGCCCGACCAGCACGAGGCTCACGATGACGGCCTGGACGCTCCCGCTCAGCTTCGTCCCGGAGACGTTGAGCGCGACGACGAGCACCGCGAGCCCGAGGGCGACGAAGACGATCTGGCTCTGGGCGACCGGCGCGAAAAGCAGGAGGTACGCGCCGAGACCGACCAGCGCGAAGGAGCTCTTGAACACGAGCGAGAACCAGGCGCCGATGCCCGCGATGGTGCCGAACAGCGGGCCCAGTGCCCGGTCGATGTAGAGGTACGTCCCGCCCGAGTTCGGCATCGCCGTCGCCATCTCCGACTTCGACAGCGCCGCCGGCATGACGACGACGGCCGCGAGCACGTACGCCAGAATCACCGCGGGCCCCGCCTTCTTGAACCCGAGCGCCGGCAGCACGAAGATGCCGCTGCCGATCATCGCGCCCATGCTTATCATCATCGTCGGGAACAGCCCGAGGCTGCGTTCGAGGTCGTCGCCGGCCATCTGCTCCCACATTGTATCCCATGTCCGAAAACTACTTCGGATTAAGAAACAAAAGCCGGTAGAAACTGCTCTTCGCGAAGGAGAGGGCCGTCCGGCAGCTCGGGAACGACATCAGCGAAGCCGACCGGCGGGAACACACCGCCGCCAGGTACACTGGCGCGGGGTCCGGCGACGATGTCGCGACGCTACGGCACGCGCCCGACCGGGGGCCGATGGCGAACGGCGGCCGCGTTCAGTCCTCCTCGTCCGGTGTGCGGACCGCGGCGAGCGGGTCGCTGGGCGCCGACTCCTCGACGTGGAACGCCACGGCGTCGCCGTGCTCGAGCACGGTCGACTCCGTCGGCTGGAGAACGTCGCCGTCCCGCTCTATCGAGATGACGCCGACCCCCTCGGGTAACGAGCCGTCCTCCCGGACCTCCCCGAGCGGCAGCCCCGAGAGCGGTGCGCCCGCCTCGACCGTGGCCTCGACGACCTCGGCGCCGTCGGCGAGCGTGACGATTTCGGTCGTCCCCGACCCCTCGTCGGGCGCAGCCGGGCCGAACGGCACGTAGGGGCCGCGGATCTCCGTCTGGAGCAGCTCCTCGTCCTCGATGCGGATGTTCAGCTCCGAGAGCGACCGTGCTATCTCGCGGAGATCCTCGGTGTCGTTGCCGACCGCCACCACATGGAGGTCACGGCGCCCGGCCATCAGCACGCGCACGTTCACCACGCCGGGTATCGACCGGGCGGCGAGCGCCAGCCGTTCCCGCTCGGCCGCCGGGACCGTACACATGTACAGCGACATCAGCCGGCCGCCGGCGCGCTCGAAGTTGATCATGGCGTGATACCCCTGGATGATGCCCTCCGCCTCCAACCGTTCGATGCGGTTTCTGACCGTCCCCGCCGAAACGTCCAGGTCTTCGGCTATCGCCGGCGCCGAGGTGTTCCGGGCGTCCTGCATCAGCGCGTGGATGATGTGCCGGTCGACCTCGTCGAGCCGAATGTCCATACCGTCTCTCCGTCCAGGGCAGTATTATACGTTATCGAGGCGGCACGAGCCGACCGGGGCTGCCGTCTCCCCACAGGCGCCGACGGTTCGAGGGGCGTGCGGGTCCTCGACCCATCCCGTTTTGTGGCTCCCCGACCTACGGTCCGTATGGCCGACACCATCCTCGTCCCGTTCGAGCTTCCGGACCCCGAGCCGCTGTCGCCGGTCCTCGTCGAGGACCTCTCGTCGCTCGACGTCGTCCTGCTCGGCCACTACGGGCTCCCGGAGCAGACGCCCGCGAGGGACGCCCGCGAGCAGTTCGGCGAGGAGGCGCAGGCGACCCTCGACGAGTTCGCGCGGCCGTTCCTCGAGGCCGGCGCAACCGTCGACACGCGGCTCGTCTTCGGGAAGGACCGCGCCGCTGCCATCGACGGGGTCATGCTCGAGGAGGACTGCGCCGCCGAACTGACGCCGGCGCCGACCGAGGGCATCGAGCGCATCCTGGTGCCGATACCCGACGGTGCGGAGTTCGAACGGCTGCCGACGTTCGTCGACGTGTTCTGCGAGGACTCGACCGTCGAGATCACGCTGTTCCACGTCGTCGAGGGCGAGGAGGAGCGCGAACGGGGCGAGGCCATCGTCGAGGAGACCCGGTCGGGACTCGTCGATTCGGGGCTCGACCCCGACCTGATCGATACCCGGACCGTCGAGTCCGACACCCACGACGGCGAGATTCTTCGGGTCGCCGACGAGTACGACGCGGTCGTGATGTACGGGGCCGAATCGCGCCTCGGCGACCGCATCTTCGGGACGCTCCCGGACCGCATCGCCCGGGAGACCAGCGACCCGGTCATCGTCGTCCGGCGGGACTACTGAGACGGACTGTTGTACCGACGTACCGCTCATCGCCGATCCGCACTGGCGATGACCGGTGAAAGACCACGAGACTCCGTATAGGACGTCCGGCGCCCGCAGCCGGCAGACCGCCCGTTCCGTCGCGCGTCCGGGGTGGAGAGGAAAGGTAAAGTGCGGACAGCCGAATCCCAGGACATGGATTTCAGCCTCGACGCCGAGGGACGGCAAATAAAGCAGATGGTGGCCGACTTCGTCGACGAGGAGATCGTCCCCGTCGCCGACGAGATCGACCACACGGACGAGTTCCCCCACGACCTGGTCGGGGAGCTGGCCGACCTGGACCTGATGGGGATGCCGTTCCCCGAGGAGTACGGCGGTGCCGGCCTCGACTACCACGCCTACCCGGCCGCACTCGAGGAGATATCCCGCGGCTCCGGCGGGCTCGGTACCATCGTCGCGGCCCACATCTCGCTTGCGGGCAACATGCTCTACGCGTTCGGCACCGAGGAGCAAAAGGAGGAGTACCTCACGCCGCTGGCCGCCGGCGAGGACATCGGCGCGTTCGCCCTCTCGGAGCCCGGTGCCGGCAGCGACGTGCCCGCCATGGAGACAACCGCCGAGCGGGAGGGCGACGGCTACGTCATCGACGGCGGGAAGCTGTGGATATCCAACGGCTCGGTCGCCGACACGGTCGTCGTGTTCGCCAAGACCGACCCGGAGGCCGGCAACCGTGGCATCTCGTCGTTCGTCGTCCGCCCCGAGGAGGACGACGGCTTCATCGTCGAGGGCACCGAGGACAAGCTCGGCGACAAGGGCTGTCCGACCGCCGAGTTGCGGTTCGACGACCTCCACGTCCCCGAGTCCCGGCGACTCGGCGAGGAGGGCCGCGGCTTCGTCCACGCGCTGAAGACGCTCAACGGCGGCCGCATCACCATCGCCGCCCGCTCGGTCGGCATCGCACAGGCCGCGCTGGACGCGGCCCTGGAGTACAGCCAGGACCGAGAGCAGTTCGACCAGCCCATCTCGGAGTTCCAGACCATCCAGCACAAGCTCGCCGACATGGACACCGAGACGCGGGCGGCACGGCTGCTGATGCACGACGCCGCCGACCGGAAGATGGCCGGCGAGAACTTCGTCAAGGAGGCCGCCCAGGCGAAGCTGTACGCCTCCGAGGTCTCCCGCGAGGTCGCAAGCGAGGGCATCCAGATCCACGGTGGCTACGGCTACACCAAGGACTTCCCCGCCGAGCGGTTCTACCGCGACGCCAAGCTCAACGAGATATACGAGGGCACCAGCGAGGTGCTGCGGAACACCATCGCCGCCGAACTGCTGGAGTGAGCTACGGTACCTTCTCGGTCATCCACTCGTAGTGGGCCTCGAGGCGCTCGCGGCCGGGCTCCGTCAGCGCGTAGATGTCGTGGATACCGTCGACCTCCCGCTCGACGAACCCGGCGTCGACGAGCCGCTCGAGCGCGCTCCGGAACCGGTCGGCGTCGACGCGCTCGTCGTAGTGATCCTCCAGCGCCACCTTCAGCTGCTGTTGTCGGTACGACTCCTCGGCCAGCAGGACGCAGACGTCGCGCCGCAGGCCGCTGTTGAGCCAGCGCATACCGCATCCAGTGGGGCGAGGCAGTCGGGCCTTACGGTTCCTCCGGCGGGCTCGCCGGAACCGACAGCTTCCCGTTCGTCGCGGCCCTGCCACCGGACGTGACCGACGCAACCGCCGAATCAGCCGGCGTCACCGCCCGGTACCGCGAGACCGACGAGGAGCGAGTGCTCGAGTTCGAGCGGGACGGCCGGACCGCGGCCATCGCACAGAACGTCGAGGGGTACGCCATGCTGAAGGTCCGCCCGACCGCCGACGGCGACGAGCTCGAGCGGTACTACGGCTTCGACATGGCGCTGGACCACGCCGCCGAACTGCTCGACACCCGGCCGGCCGACCTCCCGGTCCCCGACGCCGCCGCGGATATGGGGATGTGAACGCGACGACGCCCGGCCGGACCGCCCGACCATCGTCCGGACCGGTTGTATCACGACTCGTTCTCGGCGGAAGCGTTATCGTGGCCTAACCCGCACCCCTTATATGGCCAGCTCTACGCGTCTTCTCGTCGTCGACGACGACCCCTCCCTCGCGGACCTCATGGCGAATCAGCTCTCGGAGCTGCGTGAGGAGTTCTCCATCCGCGTCGAGACGGACCCCAACGACGCCCTCGACGCGGTCGAGACTGGCAACTTCGATTGCGTCCTCAGCGACTACCACATGCCGGAGATGGACGGTCTGGAGCTGCTCCGGTACGTACGCGAGATGGAGCACGGCATTCCATTCATCCTGTTTACCTCCCGTGGCAGCGAGCAGATCGCCAGCGAGGCGGTCTCCGAGGGCGTCACCGACTACTTCCGGAAGCGCCGGGGGACCGAGCAGTGGGAGGTGCTCGCCAACCGCATCGAGAACGCGGCGGCCCGGTACCGGGCCGAAGAGTCCGTCAAAGACCGGGAGCGGGCGCTGAACGAACTCGCCCGGACAGTCATCGACAGCGTGCTGACGCCGATCGAGAAGCTGCTCGAGCTCGGCCGTGAGACGCTCGACGTCGAGTACGGTGCACTCGTCGAGGGCGAGGGCGACGACGCGGAGATCCTGGTCGAGAGTGTCGACGGCGCCGGCCCATCGCCGGCCGGCAACGGGGCGGAGCTGGGGACTGATGTGGGCGACCTGACGGTCGGCGGCACCAGCGTCGACACGGGGACGGCCGGCGACGGCGGGTTCGAGAGCTTCATAGGGAGCACCATCTACGTCGGCGACCGACAGTACGGCACCCTCTGTTTCTGCGACCGCGACGACCGCGACGGCTTCTCCGAGTGGGAGCGGACGTTCGTCGAGCTCCTGGGCAACTGGCTCGGCCACGAGCTGACCAGCGAGTGGGCCCGCGACCGCGACGAGAACGTCCGGTCCGCACAGCGCCGCATCGCGCAGGCCCAGCGAGCCATCGACGAGGGCGACGCCGAGACCGCACGGGAGGAGCTCGACGCTGTCTCGGACCTGCTCGACCAGGAGCCCCCGACTGCGGCGGCGGTCTCTATCGAGCTCTCCTAGACCAGCAACTCGACAAGGCGACGTAGAGCGACCCGGAGTACAGAAGCGGCGGCCGGTCGGAGTGGCCGAACCCCGGCAGGTCCGGCGCGACGACGTGGTACGTTTCGGCCAGCCGCTCGCCGAGGTCGACGTCGAGGTCGAGGAAGCCGCCGATGAACGATGCCGGCGCGAACCGGGCGCTGGGCTGGTGGGCCGTCCGCCAGTCGTACTCGACCCACTCGTCGGGTATCGAGGCCGCATTCGCGAAGCCGTGGTCCGCGAGGAAGTAGCGGATGGACGGCTTCGAGGTCAGCAGGTTGTACAGGCCCTCGCCGACGACCGGCGACCGGAGCAACGACCGGAGCCACGTCCGCTGGCCTGGAATCGTCGTCGCCGTCGGGCAGATGAGGACGAACTCGGTCGCCGAGACGTCCTCGGCGGCGGCGACGTAGGCGGCCGACAGCGAGGAGGCGACCACGGTCGGCTCGTCGGTCAACTCGCGGGCGAAGTCGCCGACGAAGGCGACGTAGAGCGACCCAAGGCGACGTAGAGCGACCCGGAGTACAGAAGCGGCGGCCGGTCGGAGTGGCCGAACCCCGGCAGGTCCGGCGCGACGACGTGGTACGTTTCGGCCAGCGCGTCGACGACGTACCGGAACTCGTGGCTCGACCCCGCGGCGTTGATGCCGTGCAGCAGCAGCAGGTCAGGGTTCGCGGGGTTGCCCGCCTCGGTGTAGGCGACGTCGAAGCCACGCCAGCGGTACGTCTTCGTTGGACGTCCCAGCGGCGCCTCGAAGTCGTCGGGGTCGGCCCGCAGGGCGGCGTTGCCGACGGCCACGGCGCCCAGTCCGGTCGCGGTCCCGCCGAGCAGTCGCTTCAGGCTCATACTGGACCCGAGGACCGTCACGCGCTTAGGCGTACCGCCTGCGGCTACTCCTCGCGGGTCTCGCGGACGCAGTCGGCGATGGGCGTGACGACCTCGTCGGCCACCGAGTAGGGGTCGGTCTCCTTCTTCACGACGGCCTCGATGTAGGCGTCGAGCCCGCCACGGGCCTCGAGTTCCTCCTCGACGAGCGCCGCGCTGTCGGCCCGGAGCAGGGTCCGTATCTCCGAGGCGTACCGCTGGCGCGCCTGGGCCTCCAGCTTGCCGGTTCTCTCGCCGGTCTTGGCGACCGTCTCGACGATGGGCGGCTGCCGCTCGTCCTCGTCGGCGATGCCGTCGTCGGCCTCGAGCTTGAGCGCGCCGGCGCCGTGGTGACCTGCCATCGGCGAGGCGTCCCGCATGTGTATCATCTCGCGCAGCTCCTTGACCGTCCGATCGGCGCCGTCGACGTCGGCCTTGTTGACCACGAAGACGTCCGCTATCTCGAGGATGCCCGCTTTCAGCATCTGGACGTCGTCGCCGGAGCCGGGCGGCACCAGCACGGCGACGGTGTCGGCCGTCTTCACGATGTCGACCTCGTTCTGGCCGGCGCCGACCGTCTCGACGATGATCCGGTCCTTGCCGAAGGCGTCCAGCGCCTTCACGGCGTCCGTGGTGGCCGTCGAGAGCCCGCCGAGCGACCCCCTGGCCGACATCGACCGGAAGAACACGTCCATGTCGCCGACGTTTGAGGCCATCCGGATGCGGTCGCCGAGCACGGCCCCGCCGGTGAACGGCGACGAGGGGTCGATGGCGATGACCCCGACCGTCTCGCCGCGCTCGCGGTAGGTGGCGGCCATCTTGTCCACGAGCGTCGACTTGCCGGCGCCCGGCGACCCCGTGATGCCGATGACCTGGGCGTTGCCCGTGTGCTCGTGCAGCCGGGAGACCAGGTCGCGGTAGCCCGGCGAGCGGTTCTCGATCTTCGTGATGACCCGCGCCAGCGCCCGGTGCTTGCCGTCCAGGAGCTCGTCGATGAGCGACTCGTCGCCGGTCATCTATCGCTCGGGCGCGTTCTTGCGGACGAATTCGATGGTCTCCTGCATCGAGGCGCCGGGTCCGAATATCTCCGCGACGCCCAGCTCGTACAGCTCCTCGCGGTCCTCCTCGGGGATGATGCCGCCGACGATGACGAGCGTGTCCTCGAAGGCGTCGTACGCCTCGAGGCCGTCGATTATCTTCGGGACGAGGGTGTCGTGGGCGCCCGAGAGGATGGAGATACCCAGGGCGTCGACGTCCTCCTGGACGGTCGCCTGGACGATCTCGTCCGGGGACTTGTGCAGTCCCGAGTAGATGACCTCGAAC
>PXQM01000202.1 GCA_003021325.1 Halobacteriales archaeon QH_10_70_21 | reverse complement strand
GGTGTCGTGGGCCGCATCTCACCGGCCAGGTGCATCCCGGCGGCGTCGATGGAGAACAGCCCCCCGGTCGCGGGGTCGAACGCCGCGACGTGATGCGGGGCGTGGCCCGGGCGTCGGCTATCTCCAGGGCCCGGTCGCCGACGTCGATACGGTCGCCGTCGGTGACCGTCCGGCACCGGTCCTCGTCGAGGAGCTCCGGGGCCCCGTAGGCGTTCTCGACGCCCATTGCCTTGTCGACGCTGTGCTTGAGCCGCGACAGCTTCGCCGCGTCCGTGACGTAGGGGCGGCCTTCCGGGTGGAGGTAGAAGGTGGCGTTCGGGAGCGCCTCGGCCAGGTGGCCGGCGCCGCCGGCGTGGTCCAGATGGACGTGCGACACGAGGACGTGTCTGACGGCGGTCCGGTCGATGCCGAGTTCGGAGAGCGCCTCGTAGATGTGTGAGAGCGAGTTCGCGGAGCCGGTGTCGACGAGGGCCGGCTCCGGGGCGTCGACGACGTACAGCGTCAGCGCGCCGGGCGCCCCCATCAGCTCCGGGTCGACGGCGTAGACGTCGCCGACCGCGTGAGGGACCGTCATGGGAGGCCGGTACGGCGGGAGCAGGCTTGATACCTGCGGCGGCCGAACCCCCCGCATGGTCCCGCCGCTGGCCGTCGACATCGACGGCACGCTCACCCGCCCGGACACGTCCATCGACCCCCGCGTCTTCGACCCGCTCCGCGAGTGGGAGGCGCCGGTCGTCATCGCGACCGGGAAGTCGTTCCCCTACCCGGTCGGGCTCTGTGAGTTCCTCGGCGTCCCGCTGAACGTCATCGGGGAGAACGGCGGCGTCGTCTACGTCGAGGACGCCGACGAGGTGGTCTACAGCGGCGACCCGGAGGGCGCGGCGGCCGTCGCCGAGGCCTACCGCGCCGAGGGCTACGACCTCGGGTGGAACGACGCCGACACGGTGAACCGCTGGCGGGAGACGGAACTCGCGGTCTCGCGCGACCAGCCCCTGGCGCCGCTGGAGCGGATCGCCGCCGACCACGACATGCACGTCGTCGACACCGGCTACGCCTACCACGTCAAATCGCCGGCCGTCACCAAGGCGACGGGGCTGCGCTCGGCGACCGGGTTGCTGGGGCGGGACCCCGAAGCGTTCGTCGCCGTCGGGGACTCGGAGAACGACGCGGCGGTCTTCGACGCGGCCAGGCGGGCCTATGCGGTCGCCAACGCCGACGACGCCGCGCGAGAAGCCGCGGACGCCGTGACCGAGGACGCCTACGCGGACGGGTTCCTCGAGGCGCTGGCCGACGCTCGGACCCTCGAGTGACGGTCGAGGGGACGCTCACCCGAAGAACAGGTCGAGGATGACCTCGTCCCGCGTGCGCTGGTTGTGAAGTACCGCGGGGGCCAAGCCCCGCGGCTTCGCCGTCTTGACCGCACGTCCCAACCCGGGCCGGGCTGTGCTGTCGCAGGCGCATGTAATTCCCTCGACCTTCCTGCGGTGGGTCGGCTAGAAGTGACACCCGAACGCTCGGTGCGTCCGTGAGGGTCGGCGGCGCCACCCCGCCCGACAACTCCCGTCGCACTACGCCGAAGACGTGGATGGTGAGAGGAGTCGCATTTCCAACCCGTCTCAGTCAGCGCTGGATTGAAGTCTTTAATCCGTCTTTGTGGGTTGCTGACTGTCCTCACAGGACGATTCGCGGGGTGGTTACCCTTTCGACGGCCCTCACCCTCGGGGCTAAGTGGTTCGAGACGCCTGCGGCGTCTCCTCATCACGGACCTCTTCGATTTCCGTACGACCCCGAGGCACTCGGCCTGCTCCGCCTGTAGACCGGCGTACGATTCGATTGGTTACGTCGGGCAGTACGGAAGAGCGAGGCGGACTGGGGGCGAAGCGGGGTCGCCACGCCGGCCTCATCCGAGCGACCAGCGGGAGCGAGGATATCCGGCACACCGACCGCGAGCACGCAGCGGGATTTCGTGGTGGTGTGGCCCCTCGTTCGTGGGTAGGTGGACCGCTCGATACGTGGGAACGTCGAAGGAGGACCGGGTACTTCGAGCGCGGAGCGGGAATATCTCGCCTAGTCGATGAGCCCGTAGCCGCGCTTGAACAGGTAGATGTCGAAGAGGACGACCGCGAGCGTCAGCCCGCTCAGCACCGCGAGCGAGACCAGCGGGTCGACCTCCTGGTAGCCGAGGAAGCCGTACCGGACCCCGTTGACCATGTAGACCATCGGGTTCAGCAGCGACAGCGTCCGGTACAGCGGCGGCAGGATCTCGAGCGAGTAGAAGACGGCGCCGAAGAACACCAGCGGCCGGAGGATGAACTGGTTCATCACCGTCAGGTCGTCGAAGTCGTCGGCGAGCAGCCCGCCGATGACGCCCAGCGAGGCGAACAGAAGCGGGACGACGAGCATGAACGCCGCGAGGAAGAACGGCTGTTCGATGGGGACCGAGGTGAACAGCAGGCCGATGACGACGATGATGGCGCCGACGATGACTCCCCGGAGCGCGGCGGCGAGGATGTAGGCAACGACCATCGACGAGTACGACAGCGGCGACGTGAGCGTCTCGTGGATGTACTCGTTCCAGCGGCCGTGGAAGATGCTGAACGACGAGTTCTCGAATGCGTTGGAGATGGTGCCCAGCACGACCAGCCCCGGAAGGATGAACAGGAGGTAGTCGACGCCCGCGATGTCGTCGATGCGGCTGCCGAGAATGACGCCGAAGACCGCGAAGTACAGCACGTTCGTGATGGCCGGCGGGGCGAACGTGTTTCGGGGCCGGCGGACGAACCGGAGTATCTCGCGCTTCAGTAGCGACCGGAAGCCGACGCCGAAGACGCTGCCGCCGGCCTGGCGGGCGACCACGCTCTCGTCGGCCGACACCTCCGACGTGCCGCGGGTCTCGCTCGCCACTACCCGACCACCCCGAGTTCCTCGGCCTCCTCGTCGAGGCGGGTCATGTCGACGAAGACCTCCTCGAGCGACGCCCGCCGGATGTCGAGGTCGACGACCTCGTGGCCGGCGTACTCCAGTTCCCGGAGCAGCGACGGCGCGACCCGGCCGCCGCCGGTGGCGGTGACGACGAGCGTGTCGCCGTCGAGGTCGGTCTCGAGGACGCCCTCGATGCCGAACTCTGGCGTCGCCGCCGGCGCGTCGGCGAGGGCGACGTACAGCCTGTCCGTGCCGCGGGAGCGGAGCTCGTCGGGCGTGGCCACTTCGACGACCCGGCCTGAATCGGTGATGGCGACCCGGTCACAGAGCCGCTCGGCCTCCTCGATGTAGTGCGTCGTGAGGAGGATGGTGGTCCCCTCGGCGTTGAGTTCCTCGATGACGCCCCACAGGTCCCGGCGTAGCTGGACGTCGACGCCGGCGGTCGGCTCGTCGAGGATGAGCAGGTCGGGGTCGGTCACCAGGGCGCGGGCGAGCAGGAAGCGGCGCTTCATGCCGCCGGAGAGCCAGTCGAAGCGGGTGTCGCGCTTGTCCCAGATGCCGACGGTCTTCAGTGCCTCCTCGGCGCGGCGCTCGGCCTCGCTCTGGGGGATGCCGTGGTAGCCGGCCTTGTGCTCCAGCACCTCGTGGATTGGGAAGAACCGGTCGACGTTGAACTCCTGCGGGGAGAGCCCGATGCGGTCGCGGGCCTCCTGGTACTCGTCCTCGACGTCGAAGCCGAACACCTCGGCGGTGCCGCCGTCCTTGCGGACGAGGCCGACCAGGACGTTGATGAACGTCGTCTTGCCGGCCCCGTTGGGGCCGAGCAGACCGAAGAATTCCCCGCAGTCGACCTCGAACGACAGTCCGTCGAGCGCCTGCACGTCGCCGTAGGCCTTCGTGAGGCCGTCGGCGCGAATCGCGGGTTCCATACGAAATACGGGGTGCCCGGCGCGGTTAAGACTGCTGAAACCCGGCGCGGAACGCCACCGGCCCCCACACCGTCCAATTAAACCGCCCGACATGCCTGGCATCGGAGCTATCCGCCGAAGTCGAGAAATCGGAGTACGGACAGACGGAACTTTCTTCGGGCGGCCGGCACGGCGGGGGTGGCTGCGCTGTTCGGAACCGGCGTCTCGGCCGCACGGGAGGCCGAGTTCACCCGCGAGGAGCACGCCGTCGAGTCGTTCGACGGCGTCGAGATACCGACCGTGCTGTTCGTGCCGGAGGGCGGCGCGGACGCGACGCTCATGGCGACGCACGGCTGGGGCGGCTCAAAGGAGAGCGTCGAGAGGTACGCCTCCCTCGCGGCCGACAACGGCTACGCGCTGGTGGTGTGGGACCGGCGCGGCTTCGGCGAGTCGACCGCCGAGGTCGGGCTCTCGGGGCCCAGGGAGGTGGCCGACGTGTCGGCGCTCATCGACTTCGTGGCCGCCGACGACCGCATCGAGAACGGCCCGGACGGCGAGCCACGGGTCGGGATGCTCGGCGCCTCCTACGCCGGCGGCATCCAGCTGAACGCCGCCGCCGTCGACGACCGCATCGACGCCCTGGTGCCCGTCATCCCGTGGCACGACCTCACCGTCTCCCTGGTTCCGAACGGCGTCCCGAAACTGGGCTGGACGTCGCTGCTGTACGGGTCCGGTATCGCCTCGGCGCGGGGCGCCAGCGACCCCGATTCGGAGAACCTCCAGCGGGGCGTCTCTCCCCGCCTCCACGGGCTGTACGCGAAGGCGACCGCGCAGAACCGGCTGCCGCCGGAGGGGGTCTCCTTCCTGAAGGTGCGCTCGACGGTCGCGAAGGCCGACCGCATCGACACCCCGGCGCTGGTCGTCCAGGGGCTCCCAGACACCCTCTTCACGCCGAACGAGGGCAGCCGTATCGTCGAGGACCTCCGGGCGGACGGCGTCGACTCGCGGCTCGTGCTGTTCAACGGCGGCCACACCCTCACGGAGACGCCAGCCCCCGAAGCACAGGTCGCCGAAATCGAGTCGATGGCCATCGAGTGGTTCGACCAGCACGTCCGTTGCGAGGGCGACTCCGGCGTCGCGCCGCTGACCTACTGGGACATCCAGCGTCAGGCGTTCCGGGAGGCGGACGGCTTCCCGCCGAGCGACGCGACGGTCCTCGAGCCGGCGCTCTCGGGCCTCGAGGGCGAGGGCACGAGCGTCGTCGTCAACACCGGCGCCCCCACGTCGACGAGCCACTTCTCGCCGGAGAACGCAGACGCGGCGCCGGTCTCAGTCGCCACCTTCGACCTCGAGTTCGGCAGCGACGCGGAGGTGCTCGGGATACCCGGGCTGTCGCTGTCGGTGACCCCCATCGGCGGCCGCGCGCACGCCGAATCGACGCTGTCGCTGCCCGTCGTCGGAGCCGGGGGCGACGACGCCGCGGTCGACGTCACCGCCTTGACCGACGCGGCGGCGTTCACCGGCGGTGCCCACACCGAGCAGGAGGTCGCCGTCGAGGGCGGGCCGGTCTTCGTCCGCGACCGCGTACCGAAGGGGTGGGTCGTCGCCGCCGCCGACCGCCGGTACACCCGGACGGCGCCGCCGGAGACCGAGGAGAACTACCTCGGGTTCGAGGGCGCGGTCGCCGACGGGGGGGCGAGCTACGTCGCCAGGGCACCCTCGGGGGCGAGCCAGACGCGGCTCTACACGTTCGGACCGGTCGAGGTGAGCGACGACGGAGAGGAGTGTGGAGCCATCGAGGGAACCGACCGGACGGTGCCCCTGGTCGGCGCCGACGTTTAGCGACCGCCGATCTTCGACCGCGAGATGGCGACGCCGCCGGGCGCGATGATTATCTGGTCGTCGTCCTTCTGGACGATGTCACCGCCGACCTCCTCGGCGACCTGCCGGAGTTCGTCGGAGATGTGCTCCATCGTCCGGTCGGTCGTGCTGTGGCGCGTGATGTCCGCGACGACGATGTCGCCGTCGTAGACTGTGTCCTTGATATCGATGACGTCGGTCTGTTCGCTGATGGAGGCGAACCGTATCTGCATCGACGCCTCGCTCGGGGTGGCGTCGAAGTCGTCCGTGTCCAGTTCCACGTAGTCCTCGGCGGTGTGGGAGTCGCCGCCGAGGAGCTTGCTCATGAGGCCCATACCACCGACACCGGCGCCTGAGGGCAAAGGCTTTACGTCCGACAGAGGTCGCACGGGTCGGCGGTCGGCCGCAGAGAGGCCGGTCGGCCGCCGGATTCAGTATCTCTACTTGACCGCTATAAATAGTTCGTCCCGGGGCCATAATGTTTATTTTATGTTACCCTCGAGTGAATACGAACCATGACAGAGAATATCAGCCGTCGTCGCGCGCTCCAGCTTGCAGCAGGGGGAGCGGCGAGCAGCCTCGTCGTCGGGTCGGGCGCTGCGGAGGAACGACCCCCGGAACGCGTCGTCGGGACCACGGGCCGCCGCGGGGCGCAGGCGGCCAGGAACGAGGCCGAATCGGTCCGCCGGACGCTGGACTTCGGCAGTATCGGCCGGGCCGTCTCCGGACGGTTCTCGGACGAGGCCGTCGAACGGCTCCGCCGCCGGAACGACGTGCGGTACGTCGAGGAGAACGGCGAGATGCGGGCCCTCGAACAGACAACCCCCTACGGCATCTCGAAGGTCGACGCCGACCTCGCGATCAGCGACGGGAACACTGCCGACGGCGTCTCGGTGGCCGTCATCGACACCGGCATCGACGCCCAGCACGAGGACCTCCAGGACAACCTCGGGCAGGGGAAGGCCATCGTCAGCTGCAGCACGAGCGGCGGGTGCCTGTTCGGCGGCGGGAACGACATCTCGGAGTGCCTGGAGCCGTGGGACGACGACAACGACCACGGCTCCCACTGTGCGGGCACCGTCGGCGCCATCGACAACTCCACGGGCGTCGTCGGCGTCGGGCCGGACGTGACGCTGCACGCGGTGAAGGTGCTCGACCGGTGCGGCTCGGGGTCCTACGACGACATCGCGGCGGGCATCAAGTGGTCGGCCGACCAGGGTCACGACGTCCAGAGCATGAGTCTGGGCGGGAGCAGCTCCAGCACGGTGAAGGACGCCGTCCAGTACGCCGCCGACGAGAACGTCGTGATGGTCGCGGCGGCCGGCAACGACGGCCCCTGCAGCGACTGTGTCAGCTACCCCGCAGCGTACCAGGAGGTCATCGCGGTGTCGGCGACCGACCAGAACGACCAGCTGGCGGACTTCTCCTCGACCGGTCCCGAGGTCGAACTGGCCGCACCGGGCGTGGACGTCGAATCGACGGTACCGCGGTCGAGCTACGACGTCTTCTCGGGGACGTCGATGGCGTGTCCGCACGTCTCGGGCGGCGCCGCACAGGTGGTCGCCAGCGGCGTCACCGACCGCTCGAAGGTCCGCCAGCAGTTGAAGGACGCCGCCGACGACGTCGGGCTGAGCAGCAACGAGCAGGGCGCCGGCCGCCTCAACGTCAACGACGCCATCGGGAGCACGGACGCCGCGCCCTCGGTGTCATGGGTGAACCCCAGCGGCGGCGACACCGTCTCCGGCACCGTCACGGTCCAGATAAGCGCCTCCGACAGCGAGGACAGCGACGACTCCCTGGACGTGACCTACAGCGTCGACGGCGGCTCCGCCAGGTCGACGACGTACAGCTCGACGTCGGGCTACTACGAGGATTCCTGGGACACCACCACGGTGTCGGACGGCGACCACGCCCTCGAGGCCAGCGCGACGGATTCGGCGGGTAACACGAGCACGTCGAGCATCACCGTCACCACGGACAACACCGAGAGCTCGCCGACGGTCGATAGCCTGTCCGCGAGCGAGGTCGAGACCAGCGACGGCGACGCCGAGTTCGACGTCGACTGGAGCGTCAGCGACGGCGACGGCGACCTCTCGACGGTCGACCTCACGTTGACCGACGACACCGTCGGCGAGACCGACGACACCGCCTCGGTCGGCGTCTCCGGCGACACCGACAGTGGCACGACCCGCCTGGTCGCCGCCGGCGACGACGGCTCCGGCAACAGCTACACCGTCGACGCCACCGTCACCGACTCCAGCGGGAACACCGGGAGCGGGTCGACCACCGTCAGCGAGACGGAGAGCACGAACGCCGCGCCGGCGGCGAGTATCGACGCCCTGACCAACGACTCCAACCCGCGGTGGGACCGCTACGAGGTCGACTGGAGCGCCAGCGACTCGGACGGCAACCTCGATACGGTCGTCGTCGAGATGCTCGACTCCGGCGGGAGCACCCTCGACTCGGTGACCAACGACGTCAGCGGGTCGTCCGCGTCGGGCGTCGACGAGGTCCGCTCGAAGAGCAACGGGACCGACATCGTCGTCACCGCGACCGACACCGACGGGGCCAGCGGCTCCGACTCCCGGTCGATCTGACGGGGGAACGCACCTTTTTGCGACACGACGACGGAGTGGCATCCGTGACCTTCAGCATCTGCGTTCACGAGCCCTACACCGACGAGGACGGCGAGGAGCAGGACCGCTTCGGCGTCGCGGTCACGACCCGGCTCGCCGGCGTCGGGACGCTGTGTCCGTTCGCCAGCGAGCACGGCGCGGTCGCCACCCAGAGCCTCGTCAACGTCGAGCTCGGCCGGAAGGGCATCGAGTACCTCGGTGACGGCCTCGCCGTCGGGGACGCCCTCGACGCGCTCCTGAACGCCGACGACGGCGCCCCGAGCCGGCAACTGCACGGCGTCGACGCCGACGGCTCGTTCGTCTTCTCCGGCGAGGAGTGCAAGCCGTGGTACGGCCACCACGACGGCAGCGACGCCGTCGAGGGCCACTACACGGTCGCCGGGAACCTCCTGACCGGCGAGGAGGTAATCGAGTCGGTTGCGGACGCCTACGAGGCGGGCGCGCCGCCCCACGGCGCGGAGGATCGAGCGGAGAGCGACGCGACCCCCGGGGCCGGCGACGGGTCCGAGCCCCTTTCGAAGCGGCTCGTCGACGCCCTCGAGGCGGGCCACGAGGCCGGCGGCGACAAGCGCGAGGAACTCACCGTCCAGAGCGCCGCCCTGGTCGTCGAGGACACCGAGGAGCGGCCGTTCGACCGCGCGTACACCGACCTCCGGGTCGACGCCACCGAGACGCCCATCGCCGACCTGCGGGAAACCTACGAGCTCGCCGTCGAGGGCCACGAGGCCGCGATGGCGAAGTACGAGGACGCCTACGAGGCGGACGAGATGTCGGAGACATCGGGGTGACCGCAGGGCGCTACGGGACCGAGGCGGACGGCCGCGAGCGGCGTCGGCCGCTCAGGCCGCTCCGGCGGAACCCTGGTACTGGTAGTCGCCGAACCCGAGGACCGGGTAGAAGACGAACGACAGCAGCCAGAGGCCGATACCGAACAGTGCCCCCTGGCCGAACGTGTCGGCAACGTCGATGCTTATCTTCGCGAGGGCGAAGAAGTTGATTATCGGGATGAACAGCAGAATCAGCCACCACCACGCGTTCCCGCTTATCTTGATTATCACGTAGGCGTTGTAGATGGGGATAATCGCCGCCCACCCCGGCTCCCCGGCCTTCTCGAAGGTCTTCCACAGCCCCGCCACCACGACGGCGAAGATGAGCAGTTGCACCAGGAGGACCCCGATGCCACCCGGTCCGTCACCCTGCAACGGAACGAACAGGCTTGGAATCTGATACATCGAGCGGCCAATTACACCCACGTGTCATAATAGTTTTGCCGCTTACACGATATCCGACCGCCGGGAACACACGTGGAAATTGTCATTAGGACTACACGTGGAACCCGTAAAGGTCGTCGCCGACGTGGTGGAGGTTCTCCAGCACCTTCCCGGAGTCGCCGACCATGTCGTCGCCGTGGGTCTCCGCGCGGGCGACTGCGAGTGCTTTGCTGTGGTTCTCCTCGACCACGACGACGAGGTCGTCGGGTTCGATGTCGTCGGTGGCGTCGACGATGCCCGGCCGCATGACGTTCGCGCCGTCGGAGACGAAGGAGATTGCCCCCGAATCCACGGTGACGACGTGGTCCTCGGGCGGGTACTCGTTGGCGCCCCGGACTGTCAGGAAGCGGTCGCCGTCGAAGGAGGCCACGAGCGGCTCGCCGTCCACGAGGACGACCTCGCGGTCGGTGTCGGTGAACTCGACGCGCTCGTAGCTGTCACCGTCGAGATCGACGCCGAGGTGGTCGGCGAGCGACGCCGACAGCTCGTCGATCTCGTCCGAGCGGAGGTGGTGCCGCGACTTGACGTCCATACCCGTCCTTCGGCGCGTCCGGGGCTAAAAACCGCCGGTCCGCTGCCGCCGGCCCTCCGGGCGAGCGGAGCCCAACGGTGGGCTCGACAGTCGACGGCCGCTCATACTGCCGGCTGTACGTACGTGAAGATTCGTTCGAGATATTCGACGGCAGCGGTTCTGTAACCCTCGGCTCCAAGCACCCTCGTTCGAGATAGGTGCAGCCGGCGGCATCAGGCGGCGGGGTCGGCCGCCGGCATCCCGGGCGCCGGGTCGACCGGGGGGCGTCCGCGAAGCCGCGGGCGTAGCAGTACGACACCGCGACGGTCGTGTAGAAGATCATGAACGCGCTGACGAGGCCGAGTATCGGGATGGCGCCGACGATGCCGCCGACGACGCTACCGACCACGAGCACGGCGAGGCCGACCAGCCACCCGGTTGCGAACCCGCCGCTGGTGAGGATGAGGCGGAGGTCGTCGAACGCGAAGGCGGCCCGGACCCGGCCCGTGACCGCGAAGTTGACGAAGCCGGCCGTGGCGACGTACCACACGACGAGCGCGACGGGCATGGCCGCGAGCCCACCGAGGACGACGAGTGTCGACGCCCGTCCCGGGCCCACGGGCGCTGCGACGGCGGCGAACGGGAAGTAGGCGAGCGTGATGGCGAAGCCCTTCACGCCGTCGACCAGCACGTCACCCCATTCGTCGAAGACGGGAAGCGTCTCGTCGCCCCCGGCGACGGCCCGGACGACCCGAACCGTATAGCCCACGAGCAGGAACAGCGGGACGAGGAGGAAACTCAGCAGGGTGAGCACGCCGCCGATGAGGACGGTTTTCGTCGCGTCGGTGCCGTCTTTCGGGTAGATTGCAGCGTCTTTGAACATCCGGGTCTCCCGATCGATTGCGGAGCGACGCCGGCCCCGAGAGCCGGTCTCGAATCACGGAGAACGCAACTGCAACGGATTGTACAACGCATGTACGTCGTACGAGAGCATAACTCTGCCGAGAGCCGTGGTAGCACTGTTCGACGGTCGAACGGCCGGGGGCGGAGCGGTCCCGGCGTGGCTCCCGGGTCGTCCTCACCGTGCTGTCCGGTGTTCCCGGCAGGTCCCGAGGGCGGAACCCGGGGGCTGGGCGCCGCCACCGCTAAGTCGCCGGCGCCCGGTCTTGGGGTATGATAGACCTGCGGAGCGACACCGTGACGCGGCCGTCGGCGGCGATGCGGGAGGCGGCGGCCGACGCCGAGGTCGGCGACGACGTCTACCGCGAGGACCCGACGGTCAACGAGCTCGAGGCCACCGTCGCGGACGTCCTCGGGATGGAGGCCGCGCTGTTCGTCCCGACCGGGACGATGGGCAACCAGATCGCCGCCCGCGTCCACACCGAGCGGGGCCAGGAGGCGCTCGTCGAGCGCGAGAGCCACGTCTACAAGTGGGAGCTGGCGGGGCTGGCCCAGCACGCCGAGCTCCAGGCCCGGACGGTCGACGGGGGGGACCGCGGCGTCGTCACCCCCGAGGCCATCGCCGAGGGGTACGTGGCCGCCGACGGCCACCGCCCGGGGACCGGGCTGGTGTGTCTCGAGAACACCCACAACAGCAGGGGCGGGACCGCCATCGCGCCCGACCGCATCGACGCGG
Organism: Halobacteriales archaeon QH_10_70_21; assembly: GCA_003021325.1. The sequence continues at coordinate 6,044 of PXQM01000202.1, read as the reverse complement.
CCTGCCAGGCGGCCCACGACCGCGACGTGCCGGTCCACCTCGACGGCGCGCGGCTGTTCAACGCGGCGGCGGCCCAGGACGTCGACGCCGCCCGGCTCGCGCGCGACGTCGACTCGGTGATGTGCTGTCTGTCGAAGGGACTCGGCGCACCGGTCGGGTCGATGCTTGCCGGCGACGAGGCGTTCGTCGAGGCGGCCCGCCGGGTCCGGAAGCTCTTCGGCGGCGGGATGCGCCAGGCCGGGCTCGTCGCCGCGCCGGGGCTCGTCGCGCTCGAGAACCGCGACCGCCTCGCGGCGGACCACGCCAACGCCGAGCGCCTCGCCGCGGGGCTCGACGCCCTCGAGGGGCTGGACGCCCGCGACCCGGAGACGAACATCGTCCTCGTCGAGACGGACGAGCCGGCCGAGGCGTTCCTGGAGCGCTGCGAGGCGGCCGGCGTGCTCGGCGTGCCGTTCGGCGAACACGTCGTCCGGTTCTGCACCCACCTCGACGTCGACCGCGACGACGTCGAGACCGCAATCGAGCGAATCGGAGCCGGCTGAGCGGGCCGTGGGCGGCCGCCACCTCGACCGGTCGTCAGTCGACGAAATCGACCGTCAGCGGGTAGTCGTACACCTCGTCCTCGCTCGCCCGCACGGTCCCGACGACGGTGAGAATCAGCCACGCGAGTATCGCGAGCGGGAAGAGCACCACCCCGACGCCGACCAGCACCGAGAGGGCGGTGACGAGGAGGACGACCGACCAGGTGAGCTGGAAGTTCAGCGCCCGTTTGCCGTTCTCGTCGACGAACCGGCTCTCGTCCTTCTTGACGAGCCAGACCACGAGCGGGGCGAGGACGTTCCCGAACGGGACGGCCAGACCGGCGAAGCCGCCCGCGTGGGCCAGGATTCCCCACGTTCGCTCCTCCTCGCTCACCTCGGAGCCGGGCGCTTCCTCGTGCGCGTCGGCTGGCGGGCTCTCGGGGTCGGAGACACTCGGCATGTTCGGAGACCGTGCAGGCGAGGTCAAAAGCCCGTCGGTCGTCGTCCGGTTCGGTCGTCCGAAGGTGCCGGCGATTTCTCGGCGGCGGCGGGGCTGCCCGGCGACTGCAGGTCAGCGCCGCCCCTTTCTCATCCCCTCCGAGAAGCTCAGCAGCGTCCGGCGGATGAGCAGGAAGAAGGCGAACACGATGAGCAGGAGGACCGTGACGATGCCGACGAGGACGGGGTCGACGTCGCCGGGGAGCGACTGTGCGACCGTTGCCGGGGTCGCGGCGAGGGAGAGGAGCATGACCGCCGGTTTTCGCGCCAGTACAAAGTGGTTTCGGGGAACAAGGTTCATGCACCTTCACGTGAAACGAGTGTTCGATGAGCCTCCTGCCCTCCAGTCCGGACGTCTCCCCGGACAGCGACCCGCGGCTCGTCGGCCTCGACAGGCCGACGAGCTGATGGCCGCCCTCTCCTCGGACACGGCCCGGGCGCTGCTCTCGGAACTCCACGAGGACCCCGCCCCGCCCGCCGAGCTGGCCGACCGCGTCGACACGTCGCTGCAGAACGCCCAGTACCACCTCGAGAAGCTCGAAAACGCCGGCGCCATCGAGGTCGTCGGCACCGCATACTCGGAGAAGGGCCGCGAGATGGCAGTCTACGGGCCGGCCGACAGCCCGCTGGTCATCTACGCCGGCGAGCAGGAGCGGGCCTCGGGGCTGCGGGCCGCCCTCTCTCGTCTCTTCGGCGGCGTCCTCGCGCTGGTCGTCGGGTCCCTCGCCATCCAGGAGCTGTTCGGGCAGAGCATCCTCCGGAGCACCCGCGACGAGGCCGACGGGGGAGCCGGGGACGCCGCGACCGCCACGCCGGTGCCGGAGGACGGCAACGGCGACGGAGCGGCCGCCGGCAACGGGAACGGAGCCGGGGGCGGCAACGGTGCAGGCGACGACGACCGCAATTTCACCGCCGAGACGACCGACGAGTCCACGGGGACGGCGACCGAGGAGGCGGAGGTCGACGTCGCGGCGAACGGGAGCGAGGGGACGGCCACACCGGCCGAGCGGGCGACCGGGACGCCGGAGCCGGCCGGGACGGAGGCACAGACGCCGGCGCCGACGCCCGCACGGGACGTTGCGACCGAGACGGAGGCCCCCGTGGCGGACACCCCGGCGCCGACGGATACACCCGTCGCAACCGAGAGCGGCGGCGCCGGCCCGCTCGATTTCCTCGACGGGCTCTTCGACGGCCTGCTCGCCGGCGGGCTGCCGCCGGGGCTGGCGTTCTTCATCGGCGGCCTGACGGTCCTGTCGGTCGTCGTCGCGATGACCTACCTCCGCGCGCGGCCCTGACTCGTCGCTCGGTTTCGGTAGCTAAAAGGCTCGTTTGAGCTTACGTCGTCGTTTTATCCCGGGCAGTCCATGGTCGAACTGCGCCGGGGATTCCACCACCGTCGCGAGGGTCCCCCCGGATCCCCCGCTTCGGCCCTCCATCGCCACCGCCTGCACCCCGGCGTCCCCTGCCCATCGGTGTTCCTCACGGCTCGTCGGACGGACCGTCGTCGCTCGTCTCGTCGGCGCCGGGGGTGTCGCGGGTCCGTGGCCGAGACCACCGGCGTCAGCGGCGACGGCGTCGGCGTATCAGGCGACAGGCCGCGGTTCGACCTCGAACCGCTGGAGTATCTCGCCGGACGGCTCGACCAACTGGCCCTTTGCCGCGCCGCCGTCCCACTCCAGTTCCGCGTGCGCCGGCCGGTGCCACCGCGGGTGCGTAGGTCTCGAAGGCGATACCGCCCAGGAGGACGGCCACGGACACCCAGAAGGGGTCGAACGGCAGCGGGATGTCGATGGGGAAGCCGCTCGCGGATCGCCGGCCGGTCGTTGTTGCCGTAGACGCCGCGGAGGTCACAGCGGGCCTGGAACGCCTCGAGCACCGCGCCCGTCGTGAAGTCGCCGGCGTGGACCACGAGGTCGGCTTCCTCGACGGCGGTCTCGGTTCGGCCCTCGAGGCGTGGCGACTCCCGACTGTGGGTGTCCGAGCAGACGACGAGCATGCGCACAATAGGCAGGCCTTCGGTATGACACCAACGGCTTAGTGGCCCCCGAACGACGCGGACCGTATGGCTGGTGGCAGCACTGGCGTCGTCGTCGCCGCGATGTTCGCAAACGGTGGTATCGCGGTCCTGAAGTTCATCGGCTTCCTGCTGACCGGGAGCCCGTCGATGCTGGCCGAGACGTACCACTCCATCTCCGACACGGGCAACCAGGTGCTGTTGCTCGTCGGTATCAAGTACAGCCAGCGGGAGGCCACACAGGCGCACCCGTTCGGCTACGGGAAGGCGCAGTTCTTCTACGCCTTCCTCGTGTCCGTGCTGCTGTTCGGCATCGCGGGATGGGAGAGCCTCAATCACGGCATCCACAAGATACGACACCCCAGCGAGGGGGGCGAGACCGGGGCTGCGGAGTTCCTCGGCTTCACCATCGACATTCCGCTGCCGTTCGACCCCTTCTGGGTGTCCGTGGCCGTCCTCCTGGGCGGTATCGCCTTCGAGACCTACGCGTTCGTGAAGGCCCGGGCCGAACTCAAGCGGCAGATGGACGAGTACGGCTGGTCGGGGTACCGCGAGGCGTTCGAGCAGACCAGCGACCTGACGACGCTGACGGCATTCACCGAGGACACGGTCGCCCTCGTCGGGCTGGTAGTGGCACTGGTCGGCATCACGGCCGCGCGCGTCCTCGAGAACCCCCTCTACGACGCCGCCGGCGCCATCGTTATCGGGGTCCTGCTCATGCTGTTCGCGGTGCTGCTCGCGGCCGAGAACAAGCGGCTCATCGTCGGGGAGAGCCTCGACGAGACCGTCGAGACCGACCTGAATGACATCCTCGCCGGCCACGAGTCCGTCGCCCACGTCGACAACCTCCGGACGGTGTTCATCGGGCCCCGGGCGGTCCTCGTGACGGCCGACGCGAGCTTCCGGTCGAACCTCGACACCGGGGCGGTCGACGACGCTATCGGCGACATCGAGGCGCGGATGAAGGAGCGCGACGACCGGGTGAGCGTCGTCTACGTCGAACCGGAGATCTGATACTGCCGGCTGTACCTGTCTCGAACGGGGATGCCTGGCGTCGAGAGATACGGAACCGTTGCCACGAATATCCCGAACGGACGTTCATACTGCCGGCTGTAACTATCTCGAACGGGGGTGTTTTGAGCCGGGTGTTACAGACCCGCTACCGTCGAATATCTCGGACGAATCTTCACGTAATTACAGCCGGCAGTATGACCCGCGTTCCGCCCGTTTCGAGGGGTTTTTGCCACGGAATCGGCTAGACGCCGTATGCTCACAGCGGGCGTCGTCGCGGTGCAGGGGGACGTCGCCGAACACGCCGCGGCCATCGAGCGGGCCGCCGAGGCCCACGGCGAGTCCGTCACGGTCGAGGAGATACGGACGGCGGGGACCGTCCCCGACTGCGACCTGCTGCTGATGCCGGGCGGGGAGTCGACGACCATCTCCCGGCTGCTCGAGGAGGAGGGCATCCACGCGGAGCTGCGGTCCTTCGCCGCGGCCGGCAAGCCGATGCTCGTCACCTGCGCCGGGCTCATCGTCGCCAGCCGCGACGCCAACGACGACCGGGTGTCGGAGCTGGATGTTCTCGACGTGACCGTCGACCGCAACGCCTTCGGGCGCCAGAAGGACAGCTTCGAGGCGGCCCTCGACGTCCGCGGGCTCGAGGCGCCGTTCCCGGCGGTGTTCATCCGGGCGCCCGTCATCGGCTCGGTCGGCGACGGCGTCGAGGTGCTGGCCGAGGTCGACGGCAACCCCGTCGCCGTCAGGCAGGACAACGTCGTCGGCACCGCCTTCCACCCGGAGCTGACCGACGACTCGCGGCTCCACGGGCTGGCGTTCTTCGACGGCTGACGGCGCTCCTCGGAGCGGGCGACGGCGTCGCACGGGCACGAAGCGGGGTCCAACGGGGAATGGTATATTACTCCGGAGCCGTTAGTTCGGACGGACCATGCGGTTCGATATCGTGCGGCGGTCGGGTCCGGTCGGCTGGGGGCGTCTCCGGCGGCGGTGTGACCATCGGGTAACGCTGGCTGCGCTGGCCGTCGGGCTCGCGGTCGTCGCCGAGTTCCGGACGGCGGTCCCCGGCTTCAGGCTGCTCCTCGCAGGGGCCGTGGTCCTGGCGCCGGCGTTCCTCTTCGTCCGGTTCTGGCGGGTGCTGGCGTGGCTCCGGGACGAGAACGAGCTCGACGCGTTGCTCCAGCGCCGCCATCGGCGCGACTGGCGGGGCCGGCGGCGCCTGTGGCTGGCGTTCGGGGCCGTCTGGCTGCTCGACCTGGTCGCGACGGTGCGGTTCTTCGCGGTCCCGGGCGTGCGGGAGCTACACCCGGTGACGGTGCTCCTGTACCGGGTCGCCGGGACGCCGGGGGTTGTGCTCGCCGGAACCGCCTACGCGGTGCTCGTCGTCGCGATAGTGCGGGGGCTCCCGCGCCCGAGGGACGTCGATTTCCTGCTCGCAGCGGCGCTGTGGTACGGGGTTCTCGTCGTCCACAACTACGTGTTGCTGCTGGGCGGCAGGACGTGACCGGGCCGCCTCGGGCGCGCGCTCGGTCTCCGGGCCCGGATTTCCGCTCGCTTGCTAGGACCCGGATTTCCGCCCGCTTGCTACCGCGTCGCGCCCGGAACATCGAAACACTACCCTTTTCAGGCTGCTGTCGGTAAGAGCGTGTATAATGGGCCGACGCAAGAAGATCGTACAGGAGTGCGAGCGGCTGATGGACAAACCGGAGAACATCCGGAACATCGCCATCGCCGCCCACGTCGACCACGGCAAGACGACGCTGACCGACAACCTCCTTGCGGGCGCTGGGATGATCGCCGACGAGAGCGCGGGCCAACAGCTCGCGATGGACACCGAGGAGGACGAGCAGGAGCGCGGCATCACCATCGACGCCGCCAACGTCTCGATGACCCACGAGTACGGGGGCACCAACCACCTCATCAACCTCATCGACACGCCGGGCCACGTCGACTTCGGCGGCGACGTGACCCGCGCGATGCGGGCCGTCGACGGCGCC
>PXQM01000201.1 GCA_003021325.1 Halobacteriales archaeon QH_10_70_21 | reverse complement strand
CGCCTACATCGGCGCCGCCGGCTCGGTCGGGCTGTCGGCCCAGAAGGCCATGAGCGTCGCCGAGGAGCTGTACACCGCCGGCTACGTCACCTACCCGCGGACGGACAACACCGTCTACCCGGAGGACTTGAAGGAAGACGAACTGCTCGATGCGTTCGTCAGTTCGCCCGATTTCGGCGAGGACGCCGAAGCCTTGCTCGAACAGGACGAAATCGTCGCTACCGAGGGCGACGAGGAGACGACCGACCACCCGCCCATCCACCCGACGGGCGAGGTGCCGGGGCGACAGGAGCTCTCCGACGACGAGTGGGACGTCTACGAACTCGTCGTCCGGCGGTTCTTCGCGACGACCGCCGACCCCGCCGAGTGGGAGCACCTGAAGGTGGTCGCCGACGCCGACGGCTGTCTGCTGAAGGCCAACGGCAAGCGGCTCGTCGAGGCCGGCTACCACGACGTCTACCCGTACGGGTCGGCCACGGAGAACCACGTCCCGGCGGTCGAGGAGGGCGACGTCCTGGGCGTCGACGGGGCCCGTCTCGAGGCCAAGCAGACCCAGCCGCCGCGGCGCCGCGGGCAGTCGCGGCTCATCGAGGAGATGTCGGACAGGGGGCTCGGGACGAAATGTCTGACGGAGGACACGGAGCTGCTGGTCGGCGTCGGCGACGATGTCGAGAGACAGCCCGTTTCGGAGCTGTTCGAACGAGAGCAGGTCGTACTCGCCGACGGCGAAACCGACGTTGCGACGACGACATCCGGACCGGAGACGTTGTCCTACGAGGAGGATACTGGCCGTATCGTCTCCACCGAAGCGGAGCTGATCAGCAAGCGGCCCCTGGAGCCGGACGAACGGATCCTTGAGTTCGAAACCGATTCCGGGAGATTCTCCGTCACCGCCGATCATCCGCTGTACGTCCACGATGGCGGGCAGACAACGATTATCCCGGCCGAAGAGGTCGAAGCGGGCGACGACTTACTCACCACCAGACGTCCGCCCACAGTCGACGTAGGGGACGGTGGGACGGTCGTCTCCTGGGAAGCGTTCGCAACCGACTGCGACTGGGCGAGCAAGCTCTGCGGGACGGGCTGCAACGAGGCCCTGCTGGAATACCGACGCTCATCGGGAGACACACAGGAGGAACTCGCAGACCGGCTCGGGACTGACCGGACATACATCAGCGTGTACGAGAACGACAGGCGCGATGTTCCAGCGTGGGTTCTCGGTGAACTCGGCATCCGGCCCCTCGAACGCCACGGGTTGAACTACGATACCACGGTCGATAATCCCTTGCCGCTGCGGTGGTCACCGGAGCTGGCGCGTATACTGGGCAATCTTCTCGGGGACGGGTCGATTCACGTCAACGACGAGGAGAACGTCGTCGACGTGCGGTACCACAACACCGACACGCGGCTCATCAACCGGGTCGTCTCCGACATCGAGTGTCTGTTCGGTACGTCTCCGACCGTCTCCGGGCGGCCGGGTCGCGAGGAACACCACGAAACGAGATACCAGGTGAATCTCTCGTCCGTAACCGGTCGGTTGCTCGTGTACGTCTTGGACACCATTACTGTCGATGGTCGGCCCGAGATACCGGACCCGTTTGTTCCGTGTTTCGTCGGCGCACTGTTCGATGATGAAGGCCACATCTCCCGGGACAGGAAGGCGTTCATCTCGAACGTCGATCACGACCTCCTCGAAGCCGTTCAGTCTCAGCTCGCGGAGCGAGATATCGAGACGACGCTCGACCGAACGCAACACGAACTCTACGTTCGGGGGCGAAGGAATCTCGAACGGTTCCTGAATCTCGTCCCCATCGCTACGGATGAGGAGTTCTACCGTGGATTGGAGGGACTCAAGCGGTACGACGTGACCACTCGAAAGGCGACGATTCTGGAGCTGTTGACCGAGCGGCCGATGACGACGTACGAGCTCGCATCGGATCTGGACGTCACGAGGGGGATGGTACGGTCCGCTCTCCGCGAACTGAAAGAGGATGGGCTCGTAACCGTTCACAAGGCGGGAAGTAATCGGAGCCACGACGACAATCGAAAAATAACGTACAGAACATCGTGTTTCCACGACTCGGTTTACTCGGCGATCAGCGGGAACCCGCTCACGACCGAAGTACGTTCCGTGGAAGAGCGCACATACGACGGCCCGGTCTACGACGTTTCAGTTGGAGCGGGAAGGCCGAACTTCGCGCTCGAGGGCGGCGTTATCGTCCACAACTCGACCAGACACAACACCCTCGAGAAGCTCTACGACCGCGGCTACATCGAGGGCGACCCGCCGCGGCCGACGACGCTTGCGGTGGCGGTCGTCGAGGCTGCCGAGAGGTTCGCCGACCGCATCGTCGACGAGGAGATGACCGCCCAGCTGGAAGAAGGACCTCGCGGAGGTGACCGACGAGTCCCGGGAGATGCTGGCGGCCATCTTCGAGGAGCTGCACGACTCCCGGGAGGCCGTCGGCGAGCATCTCCGGGAGTCGATGAAGGCCGACCGGACGCTGGGGCCGTGTCCCGACTGCGGCGAGGACCTGCTCGTCCGGCGGTCCCGGCAGGGGTCGTACTTCGTCGGCTGCGACGGCTTCCCCGACTGCCGGTTCACGCTGCCGCTGCCGAACACGGGCGAGCCGACCACCCTCGACGAGCGCTGCGACGACCACGAGATGCGGCACGTGAAGATGCTGGCCGGCCGGAGCACGTTCGTCCACGGCTGTCCCCGCTGTGAGGCCGAGGCCGCCGACGAGGCGGCCGACCGCGTCATCGGGGGCTGTCCGGACTGCGGCTGCGAGCACGGCGGCGAACTGGCCATCAAGCGGCTCCGGTCGGGGTCGCGGCTGGTCGGCTGCACCCGCTATCCCGACTGCGAGTACTCGCTACCGCTGCCGCGCCGCGGCGACGTCGAGGTCGTCGAGGAGCGGTGCGACGAGCACGACCTCCCGCACCTCCACATCGTCGACGGCGAGGACGACGACCCCTGGGAGCTGGGCTGTCCCATCTGCAACTACTCGGAGTTCCGACAGCAGCAGGCCGCCTCCGAGGTCGAGGACCTCGACGGCGTCGGCGAGAAGACCGCCGACAAGCTCGCCGCCGCGGGCGTCGAGTCCCTGGAGGACCTGCGGCACGCCGACGCCGACGCCGTCGCAAGCGAGGTGCAGGGCATCTCGGCCGACCGTATCCGCGAGTGGCAGGCGCAGGTCACCGTCGACGCGACGGCCGACTGATACGGACGGTCGTAGTCTCTTGCCGGTCGTCCGCGGGGCCGGCGACGACCGGACAGTCGGTACAGCACTCCGTACGAGCCCCGAACCCGGTCGCGTGGTGCCGGGAGGGGTGCCGATTCGAAGCCGTTTTCACCACCCGCGGGTTTGGAGAGGGTATGAGCGCGCCCTGGTCCGACTGGGACCACATCGTCAAAATCGACCCGGACAAGACGTTGCGGGAGGGCGAGACGTTCGAGGACGTCTGTGCGACGGGGACCGACGCCCTCGAGATCGGCGGGACGACCGGCATGACCGAGGCGAAGATGGCCCGGGTCGTCGAGGCGACGACGGCCCACGACGTCCTCGTCTACATCGAGCCGTCGAACGTCTCCTCGGTCGTCCACCGCGACGGGCTGGACGGCTACCTCATCCCGGTCGTGCTGAACGCCGGGGACCTCTTCTGGACCGTCGGCGCCCACAAGGAGTGGGCCCGGCTCGACGACGAGATAGACTGGAGCCGCACGTTCACGGAGGCCTACGTCATCATGAACCCCGACGCCTCCGTCGCCGAGTACACCGAGGCCGAGTGCGACCTCGAACCCGACGAGGTGGCCGCCTACGCCGAGGTCGCCGAACAGATGCTCGGCCAGGAGATACTCTACGTCGAGTACTCGGGG
>PXQM01000200.1 GCA_003021325.1 Halobacteriales archaeon QH_10_70_21 | reverse complement strand
GACATCGAGACGAACGTCTCCTTCGACCAGGACGAACTCGACAGCTACATCGTACGGATGGCCCAGCAGGCGGGCCGGCACATCTCGGTCGGCAACCCGCTGGTCGAGTCGACGCTGGAGGACGGCTCCCGGGCCGAACTCGCGCTCGGCAAGGAGGTGACGCCGCACGGGTCGGCGTTCACCATCCGGAAGTACAGCGACGAACCGTTCACGCCCATCGACCTGCTGAAGTTCGGCACCTACTCGCTGGAGCAGATGGCCTACCTGTGGATGGCCATCGAGCACAACAAGAACATCATCTTCGCGGGCGGGACGGCATCCGGGAAGACCACCTCGATGAACGCCATCTCGATGTTCATCCCGCCGCGCTCGAAGCTCATCACCATCGAGGACACCCGCGAGCTGGCGCTGTACCACGAGAACTGGCTGTCCTGCGTCACCCGCGAGCGGCTCGACGAGGGCTCGAACGTCACGATGTACGACCTGCTGCGGTCGGCGCTGCGGCACCGCCCGGAGTACATCATCGTCGGCGAGGTCCGCGGCGAGGAAGCCATCACCCTGTTCCAGGCGATGAACACCGGCCACACGACGCTGTCGACGATGCACGCCGACTCGGTCCAGACCGTCATCAACCGGCTCGAGAACGAGCCCATCAACGTGCCGCGCCCGATGGTGCAGTCGCTGGACGTCCTCTGCGTGCAGACGCTGGCCCGGTTCGGGGGCGAGCGGGTCCGCCGGGCCGACACAGTCGCCGAGATCGAGGGCATCGACCAGCGGACCGGCGAACTCGACTACTCGAACGCCTACGAGTGGCGGTCGGCGGACGACAGCTTCCGGGAGGGCAACAAGAAACTCCTCGACGAGATACGCGAGGAGCGCGGGTGGGCCCAGTCGGAGCTGCTGCGGGAGATGCAGCGCCGCCGGACGTTCCTCGAGTACCTCCGGGAGAACAACATCGACCAGTACCAGGAGTTCACGACGATGGTGAACCGCTACTACGCCCGGCCGGACGAGGTGATGAACCGCATCGGGGAGCTGGAGGGCGAGACCGGCGGGAGGCCCATCGGTCCGGACGACTGATAGATGCTGGTCTTCGTCCCCCTCCTGGCGGCGATGCTGGTCCTCGCCTCGTTCGTCTTCGTCCCCTACAGCGACCGGCTCGACAGAATCACGTCACGACTGTCGTTCGCGCTGTTCGACGGCACGAACATCGAACCGGACAGCCGGCGCCAGCGGTTGCTGCGGACTGCGGCCATCGGAACGCCGTACCGCGAGTACGCCGCCAAGACCCAGCTCTACGTCGTCGGCACTGCACTTACCTGCGGGGTGCTCGGGCTCTACGGTGCGGTGGGTCTCGTCACGTTCACCGGTGTCGGCGACCGGGTCGACGCCTCGCTGCCGGAGCTGGGCGTGTTCACGAACGTTCCCCCGTGGCTGCTCTGGGCGCTCGACGGGGCCGGTGACCTGCTGTTCGCCGCGACCGGGCTCGCGACGTCGGACGTCATCGCGGGCGTCATCGGGATGCTCGTCTTCGGCGCTCTCGGCGGCGCGGCGGCGTCCCTCGTTCGGTGGAACGTTCCGTCAGTCCGCGCGGACACGCGGAAGCGACAGATAAACGCGGGGATGCCGCGGATGGTGGCGTTCGTCTACGCGCTGACGCGCGGCGGGATGGCGTTCCCGGACGTGATGCGCGCCCTGTCGCGAAACGAGGACGTCTTCGGCGAGAGCGCAACCGAAATCGGGGTCGCCGTCCGGAACATCGACCTCTTCAGCGTCGACCTCGTGACCGCGGTCCGTGAGACCTCCCGCCAGAGCCCCTCGAGCCAGTTCGAGCAGTTCGCCGAGAACCTCGGGAGCGTCCTCCAGAGCGGCGGGAGCATCTCCGATTTCCTCCACAACCAGTACGAGCGCTACCGCAAGGAGGCCGAGGAGCAACAGCGAGAGATTCTCGACCTGCTGGCGACGACGGCGGAGGTGTACGTGACCGTCGTCGTCGCCGGGATGCTCTTTCTGATAACGACGCTGTTCATCATCGGCGTGGTCTCGGGCTCGACGCTGTTCCCGCTGCGGGTGATCGCCTACGTTCTCCTGCCGGCGGTGAACGTCCTCTTCATCGCGTACCTGTACGACGTCACCCAGCCGTTGCGTATCTCCCGCGACGGCGGTGACTCGATGGTCGAGGGGAGCGACGCCGGCGTCAGAATCAGCGGCATCCGGTCGGACGGCGGCTACCACCGCCCCCACTCCAGACTGAACCACGGCCGCCTGAAGGCACAGGAGCGCATCCGGTCGCTCCGAGGGACGCTCACGACGCCCGTCCAGTCGCTCATCGAGAAGCCGGTTCGCCTCTTCTACGCGACGGCCCCGCTCGTCCTGGCGGTCACGGCCTACCGGCTGTGGGTCAACTGGGGCGGCAGCTACTGGCCCCCCGACGTCACCGTCCGGCTCGTCGACGACTTCGTGGTCTGGCGAGCCTCAACGAGGCCGGCACCGCGGTCGTCTCGTCGTTCGACCGGGTGCGGCAGAGCGACCTGGGCCCGCTCGACGACGAGGTCGAACGCGTCTGGCGGGACATCGAGTGGGGCGCGACCGTCGAGCAGGCGCTCGAGCGCTTCGAGAACCGCGTCCAGACCGCCTCGGTCACCCGGGTCGTGACGCTGATAACCAACGCGATGCGGGCCTCGAACGAGATCGGCCCTGTGCTACGAATCGCCGCCGAGCAGGCCCGCGCCGACCGGCGGCTCCGGCGGCAGCGGCGCCAGGAGATGCTCACCTACCTCGTCGTCATCTACATCTCCTTCGTCGTCTTCCTCATCGTCATCGTCTCGATCGACTACGTCCTCATCCCGAACCTGCCGGATGCGGGGGCGATCAGCACGGACACGGCCCAGCAGGCGCCGGGCGTCGTCACCGGGGTCGGGGCCGAGGCCGTCGAGCCCTACCGGCTGGTTTTCTTCCACGCAACACTCGTCCAGTCGCTGCTCTCGGGGCTCGTCGGCGGGATGATGGGCGGCGGCTCGCTCAAGGACGGCGGCAAGCACGCGACGATTATGCTGACGGTGACGTACGCCATCCTCATCTTCCTGGGGTGAGGAACCGCGCCGTTCTTCAGTGTCGCCGCCGGACCCCCGCGCATGGCCGACGACAGGCGGGACGTCCGGGAAACCTACGACGCCATCGCCGAGCACTTCGCACGGACCCGGGCGTACCCGTGGCCGGAGACCGAGGCGTTCTGCGAGGACCACAGCGGTGACACCGCCGTCGATGTCGGCTGCGGCAACGGCCGTAACGCCGAGCCCCTCGCGGCGTGCGCCGACCACGTCGTCGGCGTCGACGCCAGCGGGCGGCTGCTCGACGTCGCCCGCGAGCGCGTCCCGACGGCGACGTTCCTGCAGGGCGACGCGGCCCGGCTCCCGCTCGCGGACGACGTCGCGGACCTCGGGGTCTACGTCGCGACGCTGCATCACCTCCCCGGACGGCGGCTCCGGCGGCGGAGCCTCGACGAGCTGGCGCGGCGGCTTCGACACCCACGTCGACTGGACGCTCCCCGGGGGGGGGACCGTGCCCCGGTTTTACCACATCTACGCGCCCGCCGAGTTCGAGGCCGACCTGGCGGCCAGCGACCTCGCGACCGTCCGGTCGTGGCGTTCGAGCGGAAACTGCTACGCGGTGGTGAGCCCCGCCGACGAGGAACGAAAAGGCCCTTAGTGGGCGGCCCGCTATCGACACACGAGCGCCGGTGGCGAGCGATTCCGGAGGGAGTACGAGCCCCCGGTGCGAACGAAGCGAGCGCCGATGGTCTAGTGGTAGGACCTGAGCCTTCCAAGCTCATGGCCCGGGTTCAAATCCCGGTCGGCGCATGACGACTGCGTATGGTCGTGTCCTTCCGTGGCGCTTTGCGAGCGTCGAAGGGTAGAGTCCGGGGACGACGACACGAACGGGCTATGGCTTACTCGGGAGGCGAACGGCTACCGGTACACTCGCTTCGGTACGTCGTTCGATGAATCACCGGCACAGGTGGCTGTCGGCCGCGTCGGTGCCGACCCGACGGACGTCCCCCCGAACTCCGGGGTCGCCCTGCTGCCGCCGTGGATGCAGCGCAAACTATCGTCCGTTGCCGTTGTTGGGGATGTCCGATCCCTTTTCTCGGAGTTGCCTCG
>PXQM01000199.1:2613-3472 GCA_003021325.1 Halobacteriales archaeon QH_10_70_21 | reverse complement strand
ACCGTTCGTGAGGACGACGCCCGGCAGGCCCGTCCCCGACCCCCTCGCCGGCGCCTCGGCCGGCGTCTACAGGTGCCCCGAGAGGCGCCCCCCCTGCCGGTCGTAGAACGCCACCCGGCGGCGCTCGCCGACGGTCCCGTAGAACCCCCGCTCGTCGACGTCGCGGTAGAGGGCGGGGTCGCCGGTGCACTGCTCGCTCCACGTCGCACAGAGGTTGGCGTGGCTGCGCCACCCCGGCCCGGCGGCGACCCGCTCGGCGTAGCGCTCGCCGTTCCGCTGGCTCCGGTCCTGCCAGCGCCGCATGAACTCCGGGTCGGCGGCCTGCTCGGCCGGCGCCTCCTGCGTTTTGGCGTAGTTCCGCAGCTCGCGCTCGAGGTACTCCCCGTCGGCGTCGAGCGCGCGGGGTCCCGACCGGGATGCCGCCGCCCCACCGCTGGCGGCGGGCACGATTCCTGCGGTCGCGGCGAGCCGGAGGAGCACTCGCCGGGTGTACTGGCCTCCCATCCCTCGAGTGGAACATCGTAATTACTCTCAAAGGGCTGTCGGCGCTTCTATCCGGCCATTTACACCATCCCGGCGGAACCGCAACCCTCACTTTGCGGGCCGCCGAGGTCGGAGTATGCAACTGGGCGTCATCGGGCTCGGCCGGATGGGCCGCATCGTCGTCGACCGGGTGCTTGACGCCGGCCACGGGGTCGTCGCCTTCGACCTCGACGCGTCGGCGGTCGAGGCGGCCGCCGACGCCGGCGCGACGCCGGCCGACTCCGTCGCCGACCTCGTCGACAGCCTCCCCGAGGAGAAGCGCGTCTGGCTCATGGTGCCGGCCGGCGACGCCGTCGACGCCACCCTCGAGGAGCTC
>PXQM01000199.1:0-2541 GCA_003021325.1 Halobacteriales archaeon QH_10_70_21 | reverse complement strand
CGCGCTCATGCAGGCCTACGGCGAGGGGTTCGAACTCCTCCACGAGGGCCGCTACGACCTCGACATGGAGGCCGTTGCCCGCACCTGGAACAACGGCGCCGTCGTCCGCTCGTGGCTGCTGGAGCTCTGCGAGGAGGCGTTCCGCGAGGAGGGCAACGACCTCGGGACGGTCGCCGACCACGTCGCCGGCGGCTCGACGGGCACCTGGACCGTCCGGGAGGCGCTCGAGCAGGAGGGGTCGGTGCCGCTCATCTACGAGGCGCTGGGCGAACGGTTCGACTCCCGCGTCGAGGAGCCGGGGAAGTTCTCCCGCCGGCTCGCGAACCGTCTCCGGTACGGGTTCGGCCGCCACGAGGTCGAGCGGACCGATTAACAGGGACCCGAAAAGACACGAACCGAGATTACAGATACGCGTCCCGGACGGTCTCGTCCAGCAGGCCGTCCGGCTCCAGCACGATGTAGACGACGACGAACGGCTCCGCAGGGTCGATGACGTACACGGAGAAGGGCGGGTCGACCTCGTCGGGCTGGGCGGCGCGGTCGACGAGCGGCTCCAGCGGCTTGCCGCCGTCGCGGAACTCCCCCACCAGGTCGCGGCTCCCCGACTGGTCGGCGAAGGTGTAGACGACGCCGTTCGGCTCGTTGTCCGTGCTGTAGGTGACCCGGGAGTTCATCGGTTCGCCGTCGGCGCGGGCCCGCTCGAAGCACTCCTGGGCGGCCTCGAAGATGGGCTCGTCGGTCTCGACGAACTCGAAGGTCGTCGTCGACTCGACGGAGAGCGCGTCGACGACCGGGTCGCCGTCGACCCACGAGATGGTCGCCCGCACCCGGTTGCCGACCGAGAGCTCCGGCGCCAGCTCGCGGGGAACGTAGGTGGGGTCCGTCGAGTCGGCGTCGAGGAAGAGCCACTCGGAGCCGTCGCGCCCCGGCAGGACGCGGAACGCCCCCTCCGTCGGTGCCGCCTGGGTGGTCATACGCCCGCTACGCCACGGGCCCACGTCAGTTCCACGGTACCGATACGCGGCCGCCCGCGCCGACCCGCGTCGTCAGTTCCACGACAGCAGCGCCCGGAGCTGTGCCCGCGAGAACAGCGAGGTCGGCCGGTCCATGTGGACGCCAATCTCGCCGCTGAACGCCCGGAGCCCGGCCTTCTGGACGGGCCTCGGCATCGAGTAGCCCGCCCGGACGAGGCTACCGAGCCGCTGGTCGGCCCGCAGTTCCTCGCGCCAGGCCCGCTCGTAGTCGTCCAGCGTCGCGGGCTGTCGGGGGTCGACCTCCCGGGCCGCGACGTCGGCGGCCCGCATCCCGTAGAGGATGCCGCCGCCGGTGAACGGCTTGGTCTGGGCGGCCGCGTCCCCGACGAGCAGGCTCCGGCGGCCGACGGTGCGGTCCGGCGGGCCGATAGGAATGGCGCCCGAGCAGCGCTCGTCGAGGTCGACGCCGTAGTCCTCGAGCAGAGCGTCGAACCGCGCCGGCGCGTCGTCGCCCGGCGCGACGGCCAGGCCGTACTCGACGCCGGCGTCGCCGCGGGGGATGCGCCACGCGAAGAAGCGGGGGATGGTGAGGTGGACGTCGACGTAGTCCTGGTCGTCGGGGTCGAACTCGAAGCCGAGCACGCCGTGGAGCAGCTCGTCGGGTTCGGGCAGCCCCCCCTCGTCGCGGACCTTCGAGCGCGGGCCGTCCGCGCCGACGACCATCCGTCCCTCGACGGTCTCCGTCCCGTCGGGCCCGCGGGCGGTCACCGCGACGCCGCCCGGCCCCTCCTCGATTCGGGTGACGGTGTGGCCGTCGCGCACCTCGGCGCCCGCCTCGCGGGCACACTCGGCGAGCGCCTTGTCGAGGCCGACCCGGTCGATGGCGTTCGAAACCGGGTCGTCCTTGTAGAAGAGGTGGGCATCGCTGTCGGCGCCGCCGAGGTGGAACCGCGCGCCGTAGATGTCGTTCTGGAACAGTTCCTCGCGGGCCTCGTCGGAGACGAACTCCCAGATGTCGAGGCTGACGTGGCCGGAACAGGCCAGCGGCCGGCCGATCTCGCCCGACTCCAGGACGAGCACCTCCCGGCCACGCTCGCTCGCCGACCGGGCGAACCGGGAGCCGGCCGGCCCGGCCCCGACCACGACGAAGTCGTACATACGGGAACGAAGGGGCGCAGGCGTGGAAATATCCTCCGTTGGCGGTTCCCGCGCATGATAGAAAACTTCGCATGCCCTGTAGTCCGCCATCCCGAATCGGTCAGTACAGCAACCTCTTTTACCGGGGGCATCGGCGAGCGTCAGGGACGCTCGCCTCAACCCCCGGCAAAACCCGTTGATGCCAAAAGGCCGCCGTCGCGGGGTTTCACCCGCTCCGGCGGTGAACCGCTCGCTTCGCTCGCGGATGCTCATGGCCGACGGCCTGTTCAGTTCGCAACTCTACTTAACGGACGATTACTGCTCCGTTGAGTGGAAGCATTCGTCGGAAACGATCCATGGGCAGAACGGCGCGGAGTCCGGCTCACGGGTCGCTTCGCTCGCGGCTCGTTCCACTCGCCGCTCACCCCTT
>PXQM01000198.1 GCA_003021325.1 Halobacteriales archaeon QH_10_70_21 | reverse complement strand
CGTATATCTCGTCGAGTATCCGGTCGACGTCCTCGCGCAGCTCCGGGGGCGCCAGGTCGACGCCGTTGCCGAGGTCGGCGAACCGCGTCGTCAGGATGCGCATGATATCGCGGGACTCGTTGTTGACGATGGTCCCCTCCTCCCGGTCCCACAGGACGGGCACGGTCACGCGGCCGGTGTACTCGTCGTCGGCCTCGAGGTAGACCTCCCGGAGGTAGTCGGCGCCGTGGACCGAGTCGGCCGTACAGCCCTCCTTCCCGGGGGGGAACTGCCAGCCGCCGTCGTCGCGGAAGGGGTCGACGACGTCGACCGTGATGGCGTCCTTGAGTCCGAGGAGGCGACGGGTGACGAGCGTTCGATGCGCCCACGGGCAGGCGTAGGAGACGTAGAGGTGGTACCGGCCGGCCTCGACGTCCTCGGGGGGGACCGTGTCCCGGAATGAGGTCGGCTGGCGGTCGAACTCTCCGTCCTCGTTGGTCGGGTCGTAGTCCGTCACCCACTCGCCGTCGATGAACTGGTTGACCATACCGGCAGTAGGTGCTCTCGGCGGATATGCTCCTCGGCGGCGGTGCGCGATTGCCGCCATTCCGCACGGACGTCGGCCCACGGAGCGAGGCGCCGCGGTCGACCACGGTCGATGGCTCCGCCGCGTCGCGTTCGGGGTCCGGACGAGCGGCCGTCGCCGCCCGGCTGGCGGCCGCCGGTCGCCGCAATGCGGCTCCGCGTCGGTGGCTCCACGGCGATGACGCGAGACGCCGGCCGAAACGGGGTGAATCACAACGCTATTGTGGGGGCTCGACTAACCCCGGGCATGGTCACGACAGTGGGTATCGTCGGCGGGGCGGTGCTGACCCTGGTGGCGGTCGTCCTCCACTTCTCCGAGGGCTCGGAGTGGACGCCACGGGAGGACATCTCACAGGAGGTCGTCGAGCAGCGTGCGGAGTCGGTCCCGGAGACGGACTTCGCGGAGCCGTCCAACCGGACGCTCGGCGGCGGTGGCGGCGCGGTCGCGGCCGTCGGCGGCGCCGAGGGCGCCGGTGAGGGCGAACTCGCCGAGGAGGAGGCGGGCGACGACAGCCCCGCTGCCATCCCGGACGACGAGGCCGAGGTCTTCGAGGTCGAGTACGTCAAGGAGGGCGAGACCATCGAGGTCAAGGAGAACGAGACGCTCCTGGAGGCCGGCGAGGACGAGGGCTGGGACCTCCCGTACGCCTGCCGCGAGGGGCAGTGCATCTCCTGTGCCGGCCACATCGCCGACGGCGGCCACGCCGAGGACTACGTCGAACACCACACCAACCAGATGCTCGGCGACCCCGAACTCGAGGAGGGGTATACCCTCACCTGCGTCGCCTACCCGACCGACGACCTGACGCTGGAGACCGGCGAATCTCCCTGACACCCGGTAGCTGCTTTCCGCTCATCTACTCCACCAGCGGCAGCTCCTCCGGCGCGACCGGGCCGTCCTCGACCTCCTCTGTGAGGTCCGTTACGTCGTCGACCGGGCCGTTGACGAACAGCGCGTGCCCCGTGATGCCGACCGCGACGGCGCCCAGCGCGACGACGGCGACCGGCATCGCGACCGCCGTCAGCGCCCCCACTGCCCCCCCGACGCCGAGCGCGGAGACGATTCCGATTAGGACGATGTCGTAGTACTGCAGTGTGTATCCCATACACTACTGACGGTCTCGCCGGTGATAACTACCGGGGTCACCGGGCGTGTGTCACAACCGTTAAACCGCCGCCCGGGGTACTATTACGTGAGAGCCCGTAGCTCAGTGGACAGAGTGCTTGGTTCCGGACCAAGATGTCGCGGGTTCAAATCCCGTCGGGCTCGTCTCCCTCGTCGCTTCGCTCCGCAGTCGACTCGCCCGACGTAGTTCGCGAAGCCATCGGCTTCGCTCACTCCCATCGGGCTCGTCTCCTCGATGCAGTATCGACGAACGCCGGAACGCTCGTGACGACTAGTTCTCCTCCGATTCCGCTTCGCCGTCGTCGATCTCCAGGTTGATGCCGCCCTCCCGTTCGTATTCGACGTGGACGTCCGTCCCCTGTCCGACTCGTCTGAGGTCGGCCTCGACCTTGCGCAGGCCCGTCTCGTCGCCCTCGACGTGGATCTTGTTGTCGTGGATGGTGACGTCGATGTCGTTGTCCTCGATGTGGTCTTCGACCGAGTCCAGCACGGGCGTTGCGGCCTCGGCCGTCCGCTGACTGAGCGTCTCCAGCTGCGAGCGGAGGTCCCCGGACCGTTCGCCGACCACAGTCACCGCATTGGACAGCTTGTCGCGGACCTCACCGTCTGCCGTGTCGACGACCCGTTTGAGGCTCTCTTTCGCCCCGTTCGTCGTTTCCTCGCCCTCGTTCGCCGTGGTATCTATATCGTCGCTCATCCTTTGCAAGCGTTGCACCGCTACAACAATATTTCTAGGGGATTGCACGGCGAGTTCGAGCTCGGGACGTCCGGTACCGACCGTCCTTGGCGACCCGCCATGGTCAGCGCTGGTCTGTGGCTCAGTGCCCGGTCGGTCCCGATTCGGATTCGCACTCTCCGTGGGGGGTGAGTGTTCGTGATTTCTTCCTGATATCTGCTGTGCCTCCCCGTCATAAAGACGCGTGACTCTAAACCCGCGACCCGCCGCGGTCACAAATCTGGCGTGATTCGGGGGACCCTTTCCGGATACATACGTTCCATGAAACATGGCAGAACGGCTCGAAGGGGACGACCTCGCGGCCTCGATACGCGACCGGCTGAGCGACCACGTCGACCAGCTCGCGGCCCGCGGCCACCGACCGACGCTGGCAACGGTCCACATGGGAACCGACCCCGGGGCGGCGACGTACGTCGAGATGAAACAGCGGGACTGCGACCGACTGGGCATCGATGGCCGGCACGTCGACATCGACGCCGACGCGGACGCTCGGGCCCTCTACGACGTCGTCGAGGAACTGAACGCCGACCCCGAGGTCGACGGCATCATGATCCAGGACGACACGCCAGCCCACGTCGACTGGATGTCGGCGGTCCGCCGCATCGACCCGGCGAAGGACGTCGACGGGCTCCATCCGGACAACCTCGGCCGACTGATGGCCGGCGACCCGCGGTTCGTCCCCTGTACGCCGCTCGGCGTGGAGCGGCTCCTGACCGCCAGCAGGGTCCCTATCGAGGGGGCCGACGTCGTCATCGTCAACCACTCCAACATCGTCGGCAAGCCCCTGGCGAACCTGCTCGTCCAGAAGACCGACGGTACCGCCGGCGTCGCCGCGAAGGCCGCCACCGCCGCCCCGAACGCGACGGTGACGGTGTGTCACTCCGCAACGGAGGATCTGGCCGCGAAGACCCGTGCGGCCGACATCGTGGTCGTCGCGGTCGGTATCCCGGCGTTCCTCGACGGCTCGATGATAACCGAGGGCGCTACCGTCGTCGACGTCGGCGTTTCGACGGTCGAGCGCGACGACGGCGAGCGCGAGCAGGTCGGCGACGTCGAGGTCGAGACCGTCGCCCCGAAGGCCAGCCACCTCACGCCCAACCCCGGCGGCGTCGGCCCGATGACCCGTGCGATGCTCATGTACAACACCGTCCGGGCAGCCGGCCTGCGGGCCGACATCGACGGACAGCACCTCCCCAATCGGCTGGCGCAGTAGTCCGGGTCGGTCCCGGCGCCGATGTCGACTCGCCGGCACCAGCCCGACCGCCCGCGCGCGGACGACGCTGACCGCGGTCCCCTGGAGCGCCCGTAAGCCGTGAGGGGTGGTCATCACGACCCCGAATCGCGGTGTGCTTCGTTCACGGGGTCGCCTGCAGCACCTCCGTCATCCTGGCCGGTGGGTACTCTTATCTCGCTGGCTGGATAAGCTGAACCGGATGACGCCGTACACTCGCCCGGCGGACCCGGGTTCTCGTCGACGGCAGGTGCCCCACCGGGTTGTCTCGTGGCACGGGGAGGACGCATGGAGGGACTGATCACACCCGAGCGGGACGGTGAGGACACGGCGAAACTCAACTACGTTCGCGTGCAGCGAGCGGACGAGCAGGAAAACGTCTGGTACCACGATGCGCACGACGAGCCGCTCGTTGGAGACGAACTCGCGGCGGCCGACGATGCAGACGAGTGGCAGCTCAGGTGGTACTGTCCCCGCTGTGGCACCTACGAGGGCGCGATTCCGGACGCGGACCTCCAGCCGGTGGGGATGACGGAGCTCCATCGCCCCTGTGCAACCGAGGCCGAAATGGAGGCAGCGGCGGCCGAAGAGAGCGTTCTCTTCGACCCGGAGACCGAATAGCCACGCAACGAACTCTTGTACCAGCACAGTTGCCGATGGTTCGAGCAGTGTGCGGCCAGCGGTGAGCGGACCGTCTAATCGCTCCGGGTTTCGGTCGGGCGAAATCCCCGACTCGCTCGTCCCGACTACACCTACCGATCGTCGTCTTGAAAGCCGGCGAGCCACTCGCTCCTGCAACCAGGGCCTGCCACCAACAGCCACCTGCGGCAACGAGCGAGGAAGGAGTCGGCCTCCTGGCCGTCAGGTGGTGGGCGCCACCGGCTCGGTAACACGTTCGAACGTCTCCATCGTCAGCTCGACCCGCCCGGCAGCGTCCTGGTCGGCGGACGCCCCAGGGTCGAATTTCAGGTCGTACTCGTGCCAGTCGCCGAACCGGGCGGTCTCGTCGAGTATCGCCGACTCGCTGAATCCGGCGGTCTCCGAGACGACCACCGTCGGCGACCGCGGGTCGGTGGCCTTCAGTTCCAGCTTGAGCCGGTAGGTGTGCCAGTCGCCGAAGCGGGCCGTCACGTCCAGAACGTCGCCCTCCTCGAATCCGGCTACCGCATCCGTCAGTTTGTAGTTGTGCGCGTCCATACACGAGATATTTCGGTCCCAAGCCATAAAAATGAACTTATACATAGATATCGGAGATATTTCAATCTATATAGCTAGATTTAGGCCGAATCTATGGACATTCGATTAGCGCGGTAGTGCGTCCTGCTCCCGCGGTAGCACGGGCGTACGACTTCCACAGGGAACCCGTCAAACCAGTACGGAGCGACGGGGATACTCGGTGCGGTCGAAGCACGAGATGGCAGGACCCAACCGCCTGCACCGAAGTCTTATCCGCCCAGCTGCCCTACGAACAGTATGAGACGGAAGCCGGACGACGACGACGAGAATCCGTTTGGTGGGCTCTTCGGCGGAATCGACGAAATGCTGTCCGGGGTGGCTGCCGGTGACCACGACCCGGTCGACGTGTACGAGTACGACGACGAAATCCGCGTCGTCGCCGACATCCCGAACACCAGCCGAACCGAAATCGAAACACAGTGCGACGGGCGTATCCTGGCCATCCGTGCGGACCGTGACCCGCGCCCGTTCCTCGCGCGTGTCGACCTGCCAGCGTACGTCGACGACCAGTCCGCCGAGCTGAGCTTCAACAACGGCGTACTCGAGGTCAGGCTCGACCGCGAGACCGACCCCGCGAACATCGGGTTCCAGTGACGTAGCAGGTCGTCAGCCCGACGCCTCGGCGTCGCCGCGCATCGAGGAGTGACACTCCTCACGCTCGTCGGCGCACTGGTCGTCATGCCGCCAGCACTGGTCGTCTTCGACGAACTCGCGCGCGACTGGCACCGGTGGCGAGAGGCGACCGTCGGCCGACGGCCCCGATGCGACCCGACCGTTCTCGCTCCTCTTTTATCGAACACTCCGGTTGCGTCGCGCAACCGGTAAGCGCTCGCGACCCCGGAGGAGGGCAGGGAAGCGCCGGGTAACTGGGGACGTGACCGGTGACGCGGCGCTCGCGTGCCGCCGTGCCCGGGCGGTACATGGCCAGCCACCGTTTATGCTCGGCCGGGCGCAATCGGCGAACGTGTCGGTCGCGCTCTCGCCGGTCCTGGCCGGCGTCGTCTTGGTGGTCGTGCTCGTCGCCGGTGCGGTCAACGGCGTCGCCGGATTCGGGTTCGCGCTCGTCGGGACGATGGCGCTGGCGACGGTCGTCGAGCCCGCGACCGCCGTCGTGTTCATGATACTCCTCATCCTCTCGGTGAACCTCTCGCTGGTCCGGGACCTGTCGCTCCCGGAGCTGCGGACCTGCGGCCGCCGGTTCGCGCCGCTGATGGGCGCGGCGCTGGTCGGCACCGTCGTCGGGCTCGTGACCCTGGACGTCGTTCCCGCAGCACCGCTCCGGGTCGGCCTCGGCGCCGTCTCCCTGGCGTTCGTCGTCAACGCCCAGGAGGCCGTCACCGTGCCCGGCCTCGAGCGGGCCCGGGAGGGCTGTTTCGTCGAGTCGACACCCGCAATGGTCGGCGTCGGCGCCGCCTCGGGGCTGCTCTTCGGCGGCACCAACGTCGGCGTCCAGCTCATCGCCTACGTCCGGAGCTGTGACCTCTCGCACTAGCTGTTCGTCGGCGTGGTCGCGATGGTGTTCCTCGGGCTCAACGGAGTTCGCGTCCTCGCGGCCGGCGCCCTCGGGATGTACCCCGACGCGACGGTCTTCCTGGCCTCCGTCGGGGCTGCCCTGCCGGCGGTCGCGGGCGTGGCGGTCGGCAAGCGGTTCCGGGGCGCCATCGGCGAGCGCCGGCGACGGCGGGCCGTGCTGGGGCTGCTCGCGCTCATCGGCGTCCGGCTCGTGCTCGGCGGGCTGGGCGTCGTCTGACCCGCCGCTCACGGGACCACGACCGGTCGTCAGCCACCGCCGCGACGGCCGGCGGCGCAGCGTCACGACGCCCCGCCGGGCCGACGGTCCTACCGGTCGGCGAGGAACGCCGCCGCCCGGCGCTCGCCGAGGGCGAACAGCTCCTCGATGAACTCCGGTGAGCGGTCGGTCTTCGTCGACGAGTGGAGCTCCCTGTCCATCTCGATGCGGTGGACGGCCGCCCTCGTGAACTCCGACTCCGGGAGGTGGCCCTCGTCTATCCACTCGTTGACGCGCTCGATGAACCGCAGTTCCTGGTTCAGCGAGATGTTGCCGGCGAGCTCGTTGCGGCGGTCGGCTATCTCCTCGACCGTCGTCGGCAGCTCCCCGCGGCGCTGTGGGTTGATCCGGACGACCCACAGCTCCTCGGGCTTCCGGGCGCCGTCGCTGTGCATCAGGTCAGTCACCGGCGGGTTCTGGCTGAACAGGCCGTCCCAGTGGTAGTGGCCGTGCATCTCGACGTCCCGGAACAGCTCGGGAACGGCGGCCGAGGCCAGCACCGCGTCGGCGGTCACGTCCTCGTCGACGAACGTCTCGAACTCGCCTGCGGTGACGTCGACCGTTCCGACGACGAGCGCCGGTCGGTCGGGGTCACCACACAGCGACCGTACGGCCCCGAACTCGACGTGGCGCTCGAGCAGCGACCGGAGCTCGGATTCGGCCCAGGTCGACGACGGCAGGAGGTAGGGGCTCACCCGCGGGACCGGGAACCCGCTGGCCTCGACCCGCTGGGCCCAGACCGTCGTCGCGTTCGTCAGCCGGTCGAGCGGGTCGTCGGCCGCGACGTCGTCCCAGACGGCGGCCAGCGACTCGGCTGCGTGCTGGCGCCCCCCGGTGGCGAGGCCGTACCACGCGACGGTGGCGTTGAGCGCTCCGCCGGACGTCCCCGGAGCCCGACGAGTCCGTCGTCCTCGTCCCAGTTCCCGAGGACGTGCGCGAGGAAGCCGGCGGTGAAGGCGGTGTGGCTGCCGCCGCCCTGGCAGGCGATGGCGACCCTGCTCATGGCTGCGGTGCGGTCGGTTCGTCCGTGGTCGTGGATTCGGTGGACATCGTGGTGGGCCGGGAGACGGCGGCGCTCGGTGTGCTGTACGACTCCCTACGAGCCGGTCGAGGGACTTCTCGCCCGCCTCGAAGTCGGCAACGCTGCCGTCGGCGAGCCGGTAGTGGGCGTCCCCGACGAGCGTGCCGCCGTCCTCGAGACCGTGGTCCGCAAAGGAGGTGGTCGTCGTGCAGTCCTCGGTCCGTGTCCCATCGGTGCCGTCCGGAGTGCTCACGCGTGAACGTTCGGTGGGTTACTACTAGTAACCGCTTTGACCGTGCGACTCCTTCGCACAGTCGCACGGACAGCGGACCGTCCTACGCGACGGCGTTGCGCCGTTGTCTCGGGTGGCGACGGGGTCGGTCAGCCGCTCAGGTCCAGCGTCGACAGGCGCGTCTGCTCGGTGTCGGATGGGTAGACGATGCGCATCGGGAGCCCCCGCTCGTCG
>PXQM01000197.1:3841-6439 GCA_003021325.1 Halobacteriales archaeon QH_10_70_21 | reverse complement strand
CCTTCGGGGCGATGCACCAGGCCGCACAGAAGCGCAACCGGCCCGAGATCGAGGGACTGGGCAAGATCGGCGACGAGCGCGCCGTCGACACGCTGGTGGAGTTCCTCGACGGCGGCAACCCGCCGCTGCAGAAGGTGACGCTGCGGGCGCTGGGCGAGATCGGCAGCGAGGAGGCCACCCAGGCCGTCGCGAACGCACTGGTCGACGAGGCGCCGGGCGTCCGCTCGCAGGCCGCCCGCGCGCTCGGGCTCATCGGCGACACCCGCGCGGTCGCCCCCCTCGAGGACGTCCTCGACGACCGCGAGGAGGCGACCCAGGTCCGCGCCGCCGCCGCGTGGGCGCTCGTCCAGATCGGCACCGAGCGCGCCCTGGAGGCCGCCGCCGAGTACGACGACGACCGCGCCTACACCGTCCAGGTAGAGGCCGAGAAGGCCCGCGACGCCACCGCCGCCTGACCCCGGGAGTTTTGTACCAGGACGGGACCAACCCGTCGCGTGCGTCCCCGCCCACTCGTGCTCGCGCTCGTCGTCGTGCTCGTCGCCGGTAGCCTCGCCGCCGGTCCGGCGGCGACCCAGTCGTCACCGGAGTCAAACGCCTCACTCGTCGCCGCATACCCCAACCCCGTCGAGCGCGGCGACCCCGGCGAGTTCGTCGTCGTCCGGTTCCCCGGAAGGACCAACACCACCGGCTGGACGCTGACCGACGGCACGTCGACGGCCCGGCTCCCGAACCGGACGCTCTCGGGGACGGTCGCCCTCTCGACGACGCCGAACGCCTCGGCGTCGTACACGGACCATCCGGTCGCCGGGCTCGAGGGCCGGCTGAGCCTTGCGAACGGCGGCGACCGGCTCCGGCTCCGACGTGGCAATACGACCGTCGCAACCGTCCGCTACCGGGACGCTCCGGAGGCCGAGCTCCGCGACTTCGAGCGCGGGGCCTGGCGCCCGCTGGGTGCGACCGACCGCGACCCCGTCCGGACCGGCGGCGGGACGGCGACCGCGTTCGTCCTCCCGGACGCCCCGGACCTGACCGTCGAGACCCTCCGGAGCGCCGACGACCGGCTCCTGCTCGGCGGGTACACGCTCACCTCCGAGCGGGTCACCGACGCGCTGGTCGCCGCCCGCGACCGCGGCGTCAGCGTCCGGGTGGTCCTCGACGGCTCGCCCGTTGGTGGGATGACGGACCGCCAGGCGCGACAGCTCGACCGGCTGACGGACGCGGGCGTCGACGTCCGTGTCCTGACCGGCCCCTACACCCGGTACGCCCACCACCACCCGAAGTACGCCGTCGTCGACGACCGCGCGCTCGTGCTGACGGAGAACTTCAAGCCGGCCGGCACCGGCGGCATGTCCAGCCGGGGGTGGGGGGTCGTCCTCGAGGATGCGGCGGCGGCCGACTCGCTGGCTCGTCTCCACGACGCCGACCACGGCTCGCGGGCCGCAACCCCGTGGTCCACGTACCGCGAGGGCCGGGAGTTCGCCGCTGCGGAGCCCGCGCTCGGCGAGTTCCCGACGCGGCACCCGCCGGAGCGAGTGTCCGTGGCCTCGACTGCGGTCCTCGTCGCACCGGACAACGCGGCCGACGCCGTCGTCGCGCGAATCGACGACGCCGACGAGCGGATTCTCGTCCAGCAGGTGACCGTCGACAGCCGGGACAACCGCATCCTCCGGGCCGTGCTGCGGGCGGCCGACCGCGGCGTCACCGTCAGGGTGCTCCTCTCCAGCGGGTGGTACGCCGAGGCCGACAACGAGGCGCTCGTGGCGTGGATGAACCGCCGCGCCGAGTCGGAGGGGTGGGACCTCGAGGCCCGCGTCGACGACGCCGACGGCTACCAGAAGCTCCACTCCAAGGGCGTCGTCGTCGACGACACGGCGCTCGTCGGCAGCCTCAACTGGGGCCGGACGCCACAGACCGAGAACCGCGAGGTGGTCGTCGCACTCGAGGGCGGCGAGGCGGCCGACTACTACGCGTCGGTCTTCGAGTCGGACTGGACGGGGCCTGACCAGCGGTCGGTCCCGACTGCGGTGCTGGGCGCCGCCGCCGTCGCCGTCGCCGTCGCGGCACTGGTCGCCCGCCGAATCGAGTTCGTCGGGCGGGACGGCGTGGTCGGCTGGCAGCCGTAGCAACGTGCCGACCGTCGGTATCCGGCGCCACCGGGGGTACGGACGCCGGTCGACCGGCTGCCGAACTACTCAAGAGGGAGGGGACTGCAGACGGCGGACGGTAGACGGCCCGTGTCAGTCGTCGTCGCGGACGAGCGTGCTCCGTAGCGCCTCGTCGAGTTCCGCGTCGGCCATCTTCTCGACCAGGGCGTCGACGACCGGCTCGCGCATGCCGGAGACGAACTTGATGGAGCCGACGACGAGGTGGCCGCCCCCGGAGACGCCGGCGCCCTCGATCTCCGCCTGGAGCTCGGTCACCATGTTCGGGATGTCGAGCCGGACGCCGTCGGACCGCAGGACCGCGAAGTCGGGGCCGTAGCCGATGGTGATGACGGGGTCGCCCGTCTCCTGGACCTTCCGGTCGTGGAGCTCGCCGGTGGTCTTGCCCGGCGCGGGGTACGTGAACCGGCGGGCGTGGTTCTCGACGTCCAGCCGG
>PXQM01000197.1:0-3653 GCA_003021325.1 Halobacteriales archaeon QH_10_70_21 | reverse complement strand
GCCCGCCGTCTCCGCGAGCTCGAGGTAATCGTCCATGGCGTCGGCCTTCGAGCGGTCCGACAGCCCCGCGACGGCCGGCACGTGCTCGAGGTCGTCGGTGACCGAGGGGTCGATCATCCGCGCCAGCTCGACGCACATCATGCCGGTCGTGACGCGGTAGTCCTCGCCGTGGAGGTAGGGGTTGACGTGCTCCTCGAGGAGCGGACCGACCGCCTCTGGGTCGGGGTGGTGGTGGTCGACCACAAGGATGGGGATGTCGTACTGGTCGAGGGCGCGGTAGGCCGGCACGTCCTCCTCGGTGGAGCCGTTGTCGACCATGAACAAGAGTGGGAGCCGCTGGCCGTGCCGCTCGCGGTCCTCCAGCGCGAAGTTGAGGTCGCGGGTGACGTCCTCCATCTCGTAGAACGGCGCCTTCGAGGGGAGCCGCTTGAAGAGGTACCGGGGGGCGTCGGGGTCCTCGTGGACCGCCGCGACGAAGTTCTCGAGGGCGATGGTCGACGTCCTCGGGGGTCGCCCGCTCGTCGACGGCGGTCGTCACGCGCCCGCGGACCTCCGCCTCGGCCTCGCCGCGGAGCCGGACCAGCTTGTCGACCTCGAGCTGGACGGCGTTCTCGCGGGTCTCGACGCTGCCCGTCACGCGGACGACGTCGTCGAGGCTGACCTCGGGGTACGCACGGACGCCGGCCTCCTCGAAGGCGGCACACGGGACGACACCCGAGCCGTCGCGGACGGAGAACACGGTCGGCCCGGCGGTCTGCTTTATCTGGACGACGTCGCCCTCGAGGTGGACGGTGTCGCCGACGCGGTCGGTGAGACCGCCGACGCCGACCGCGTCGCCGTGGGCGACGTCGGCCGTGTCGGCCGCCGCCGGGCTGACGTCGGCCTCGGCGAACCCGAGGTCGCCGTTCTCGCGGATTTCGACGAGCGTCACGACGAGTTCGTCGCCGACCGCGGGGTCGCTGTCGAGGTTCGATTCGTGAACGAGCCCGGAGACGTGCTCGGAGACGTCGACGAAGACGCCGTACTCGACGATACCGTTGACCGTGGCGAGATAGCGGGCCCCTTCCTCGATGTCCTCGAGGGTGCACTCGGGGCCGAGGTCGTACACCACCCCGTCGTCGGTGGCGGCGCCGGCGTCACCGGCAGCTGACTGAGTCATTGGTGTGATTCGGCTCCGGTGGCGTTTAAGAGTGTTGTTGTCCACTCGGGGGGCCGCCGGCCCGGCACCGGAAACCTTAGTTGTCGGGCAACCCGACTGACGGCCATGGGATTGCTCGGGTCGTGGGTGTCCTCGCTGTTCCGGTCGAGCGAGGTGGTCGGCATCGCCGAGGAGGCCCTCGAGTTCGCGCTGCAGGCCTCCGAGGACACACATCCCGACGAGTACATGGGACAGCTCCGCGGCGAGGACGCCTCCCGGCTCGGCCTCGACCGCGAGGGGACGGTCGTCACGGACGTGCTCATCGCGCCGGGGACGAAGTCAAATCCCGTCAGCGCGGAGTTCAACCCGAGCTACATGCCGAACGACCTCAAGAGCGTCGGCTCCATCCACTCCCATCCCAACGGGGTGTTACGCCCGAGCGACGCCGACCTCGCGACGTTCTCGCGGGGCGACGTCCACATCATCGTCGGCGCGCCGTACGGCCGCAGGGACTGGCAAGCCTATCGCACAGGGGACGTTCGACCTGCTGCACCCTGGCCACCTCCACTACCTCGAGGAGGCCGCCTCGATGGGCGACGAGCTCCACGTCATCGTCGCCCGGGGGGACAACGTCACCCACAAGCCGGAGCCGGTCGTGCCGGACGCACAGCGCCGGGAGATGGTGGCGGCACTCGACCCCGTCGACGAGGCCCGCGTCGGCCACGTCGAGGACTTCTTCGTCCCTATCCGGGACATCGACCCGGACGTCATCGTCCTCGGTCACGACCAGCACCACGACGAGGAGACGCTCTCGGCGATGCTCGCCGAGGAGGGCATCGACTGCGAGGTCGAGCGGGCCTCCGCCCGCGAGCCGGACTCGGAGAGCGTGCTCTCGACCGGCAGCATCATCGAGCGGGTCTGCCGGCGGCGCTGCTGATCAGCAGAGCCCGTCGTAGACGCTCGAGAGCCGCTCCATGGACCGTTCGACGCTCAGCTCCGGGCGGCTCTCCAGACACCGCGCCGACAGGGTCGCCCGCTCCTCGAGAACCCGCCGGACGGCCGCCCGGAAGCCGTCGACGTCGCCCGGCTGGAAGTGATAGCCCGTCTCGCCGTCGACGACGGACTCGGAGAGCGCGCCGCTGTCGACGGCTGCCACGGGGGTGCCGCAGGCGGTGGCTTCCAGCGCCACGAGCCCCTGCGCGGGCGGCCGCCCGGCGCTGCAGCTCCGGGCGGGCCGGCCCGTCGCCCCCGAGCACGACGCCGACGTCGAGGCTGGCGGTCGCGGCAAGCAGGTCCTCGAGGCGCTTCTCGTAGCCGTGCCGGCCGGTGTAGCCGACGAGCGGGCCCTCGGGGAGGTCGTGGCGCTCCCGGAAGGCCGCGACCGCCGCCTCGTCGGCCGGCTCGAACCGCTCGATGTCGACCCCGTTGGAGACGACGTGGGTTGGCGTGCCGTCGGTCGCGACCCGGTCGGCCGCCGTCGCCGAGGGGACGATGACGGCGTCGGCCTGCTCGAAGAACCACCGCTCGTAGCGGTCGGCGACCCGGCTGATGACGCCCGCGAAGGCGTCGCTGATGTAGCCGGCGTACTCGCGGGCGGGGGTGTGGTACGACACCACCAGCGGGAGGTCGCGGTCGAGTGCGAACCGCCGCGCCGCGAGCCCGAGGCTGAACGGGGTGTGCGCGTGGACGAGGTCCGGCTCGAGGCCCCGGACCCCTGCCGGGACGTCCGGCAGCCCGAACCGGAACCCGGGGTAGAATGGGAAGGGGACGCTCGAGACAGGGAACTCCCGGACGCCGGGTTCGTATCCGTCGTCGTCCGGATAGACGACACCCATCAGTCCGTTGTGGCGCTCCCAGCAGTCCCGCCAGGTCCGGACCGTGTAGGTCACGCCGTTGACCGTCGGCAGGTAGGTGTCGGTGAAGGCCGCGACGGTCTGCATGTCGCCCGGTTCGACCACCGGGGATTAATCCGTTGCGAATTCCCCGCTCGCGCGGTCGCTGGCGGCCGCGTAGGCGTCCCGCAGCTCGTCGGCGACCCGGTCGAGGCCGTGCTCGCGGGCCGTCTCGCGGGCGTTCGACCCCAGCCGGCCCCGGAGGTCGGGGTCCGCCGCCAGCCGGTCCAGCGCCTCGCGGAACTCCGCCCGCGTCCCGCAGAGCAGGCAGTCCTCGCCGTCGGTGTAGAACTCCCGGAACACCGGGATGTCCCGGAGGACGACCGGGTTCCCGCAGGCCATCGCCTCCAGCACCGCGATGCCCTGGTTCTCCGTCTTCGTCGGGAACAGGTAGACGTCGCCCGCTGCGTAGGCGCCCCGGACGTCCTCGACCCAGCCGGTGAAGGTCACGTTCGCCGGCGGGTCGCCGACCCACCGCCGGACCTCGCTCGAGGCCTGTGGGCCGGTGTCGTAGGGGCCGAACCAGACGAACTCGTGGTCGGTCTCGGCCGCCAGCCGGCAGAACGTCGACAGCCCCTTGCGCTCGAAGACGTTGCCGACCGCGAAGACGACCGTCCCCTCGA
>PXQM01000020.1 GCA_003021325.1 Halobacteriales archaeon QH_10_70_21 | reverse complement strand
TCCTTTAGGGCGGGGTCTAAGCGATAGGCCCAGCCGAACAGCCGCCGACTACTCTCCGGCCGAGGTCTCCAAATCGTCGGCGGCGTGGATGAGCATCCCGCGCCACGTTAGGCCGTTCTCATCCTTCACGCGCTTGAGTCGGTCGTACTGTTCGTCCGGCACCTCCGCGTGGATTGTCGTTGCCATACGAACCTACAGAACACCTACACTTATGTACGTACCGACCGTACCAGAAAGTGGCGATGAAGCGTACCAACACCTTCGTGGTTCGCCCCTGCTCCGAGCAGGACAAGCGACTGCTCCGCGAGGTGTTGGACGCCTCTGCCAGTCTCTGGAACGAACTCACCTACGAACGCCGCCAGCAGTACTTCGACGGCGAAAGTGTTTGGAACACCGCCGACTACCGGAAGCGATACGTCGGCGTCCTCGGGAGCGCCACCGCCCAGCAACTCATTCGCAAGAGCAAGAGCGCATGGGAATCGTTCTTTTCGCTCAAAGAGAAGGGCAAACAGTGTTCTCCGCCCGGCTACTGGGGCAACGAGGGCGACGGCCGCGAGTTGCGGACCTACGTTCGCAACGACCAGTACACGCTGGAAACCGGCGACCGCTCACGCCTCGAAATCCCGGTCGGGAAGGAACTCAAAGCGAAGTACGGCCTCGGCCACACCGAACGGCTTCGCCTCGAAGTGGCGGGCGTTCCAAAGTGGGACGGCAAGCAGGGCCGGCTCGAACTGTACTACGACGAAGCTTCGGACCAATTCAGGGCCTTTCAGCCTGTCACGGTAGACAATTCTCGGCAGGATTCACCACTGGCGGACGAAACCGCCGCCCTCGACATTGGTGCGAACAACATCGTCGCCTGTACGACCACGACCGGCCAGCAGTACCTGTACGAAGGGCGCGACCTCTTCGAGCGGTTCCGCGAGACGACGCGAGAAATCGCTCGGCTACAGTCGGAACTCCGCGAGGGCCGGTACTCCTCGAAGCGGATTCGACGACTGTACCGCCGACGGACGCGCCGGCGCGATCACGCGATGGACGCGTTGGCCCGCGACCTCATCGAGCGCCTGTACGAGGAAGGCATTTCGACCGTGTACGTTGGCGACCTCACCGACGTACTGGAAACGCATTGGTCGGTGCGAACCAACCAGAAGACGCACAACTTCTGGGCGTTCCGGGCGTTCATCGACCGGCTAGCGTGGACCGCCGAAGAGTTCGGCATCGCCGTCGAAGTCCGCCCCGAAGCGTGGACCTCGCAGACGTGTCCGCGGTGCGGTTCGACCGAGGATACGACTCGGCACCAAGACACGCTCACCTGTTCGTGTGGGTTCGAAGGGCACGCCGACCTCACCGCCAGCGAAACGTTCCTGAGACGGCAGACAGACGTACCACGGCCGATGGCACGGCCCGTGCGATTCGAGTGGGACGACCACGACTGGTCGGGGACACCACACCCTCACGAAAGTCCCAAAGAAGCGCGCACAGACCGGAGTATCCTACGGCCAGCGTAGGAGAAAGTTGCCTCCGTGGGGGATCGGCATGAGCCGAGACCCCCAGCGCGAGGAATCCCCGTCCCTTCAGGGCGGGGAGGATGTCAACGACGAGGACGTAAGCATCGACGAGAAGCGCGTCTACGCCGACCGCGAGGGCGCGACGACGGCGTTCGTCGCGGCGGGCGCCGGCGTCGCCCGCGTCGAGGTCTCGGCGGACATCGTCGGCGAGTTCGCCCTCGCGGCGCGGTGCACCGCGCGGGACGTCGCCGCTGACGACGGCCGGGTTGCCGTCGCCACGGCCGAGGACGTGCTGGTCGGGACGGCCGAGGGGTTCGAGCCGGCCGGCTTCGGCCCCGCCGACGCCGTCGGGTACCACGGGGGGCTGCTCGCGGCCGGCGACGGGCGTCTCGCGCGCTACGACGACGGCTGGGAGACGCTGACCGCGCTCGACGGCGTTCGCGCCATCGGCGGCGACATGGTCGCCGCGGCCGACGACGGGCTGTACTACCTGGCGAACGGCTGGATGACCGCCCTCGAGGGTGCGTTCCGCGTCGTCGCCGCCGGGGACGGCGACGCACACGCGGCGACCGCCGACGCGCTCTACGGGCGGCGCGACGGCGAGTGGACGACCGTCGAACTCCCGGTCGAGGAGCCCGTCGCGGGCGTCGCCTACGGCGACGCGACCTACGTCGTCACCGGGTCGGGGACGTTCCTGGCGAACGCGGGGGACGGCTGGCGGTACCGCTCGCTCGGACTGCCGGACGTCGCGGGCGTCGCCGTCTCCTAACCGGCGAGTTCGGAGTCGCGGTCCCGCGGGTACCGCTGTTCGACGACGGCGAACGCGAGCGTGCTGGCCAGCCCGAGCAGCGTCCCCGCTGTCAGCGTCGCCGCCAGGTACGACAGGTCCGCGAACCCGAGGTTCAGGAAGAACGCCGTCAGGCCGTGGAGGACGACGGCGATGGCGACGACGTAGAACGGCGCGTTGAGGTAGCGCCACCGGAAGCCGCCCTCGAGGTACTCGTCGGTGATGCGGCCAAGCGCGACGACGACGCCGGCGGCCGCGACCCACTGGATGGCCCCGTAGACGAAGGCGATGGCCGCGCCGAGCGCCTCGGGGTCCGGGTCGCTGACGGTGCGGACGGCCTCGAGGCCGCCGACGGCGCCGACGGAGACCAGCGCCGCCCCGACGACGGTGGTGACGAGCTGGACGCGGCCGGAGAACAGCCCGACGCGGACCCGCTCGAGGAGGTCGTCGATGGCCTCCTCGAGCCCCAGCCCGCGGAAGAGGATGTACAGGCCAAGCAGCGCCGAGATGACGCCCAGCGTCGACCCCGGCAGGCCGAGCTGCTCGGCGACGATCGCGACCGGGTAGATGAGCAGCAGGATGCCCAGCGGGATGAGGATGGTGCCGCGCGTCTCCGGGTCGGCCAGCACCTGCTTGAACGTGTAGTACATCGACTCCAGGTTCTGGGCCTGCCGGACGACGACCCGGCGGACGCCGTCGATGGGCACCCGCGAGCGGATGACCGGCAGCACCGACTCGTCCTGTGCGCCGTCGGTGACGACGAGCGCGCGGACGTCCTCGCTCGTCGACAGCGACGCCAGCACGGTGTCGACCTCGTCGCCGACCGTGCGGTTGGCCGAGACGTCGGCCTTGGCGGTCCCGGTGACGACGGCGACCTCGACGCGCTCCGATTCCTCGGCTGCGATCTCGTCGTGGAGGTGGACGCCCTGGAAGCAGACGTTGACGTCGGAGTCCTCGGGGTCGGCGTTGGCCAGCGAGACGGCGGCGGCCTCGACCGCGTCGCGGCCGACGACGGGCTGTACTACCTGGCGAACGGCTGGATGACCGCCCTCGAGGGTGCGTTCCGCGTCGTCGCCGCCGGGGACGGCGACGCACACGCNNNNAACCGGTCACCCACCGGCGTCCTCGCAGGCGACCCCCGCCCCGGAGTTCGCTACCCCCGCGTCCCAGCCCGCCCGTTCGGTCCCCTCGGTTTCGTCGCGGACGTGGACGAACGTGCCGTAGACGTTCCGGGTGTCCGGTTCGAAGTCGCCAGCCGGCGAGAGCGTGACGCTCGCGCTGTAGGTGGACCCGCCGTCGGCGGCGGCGTCGTCGTGCCGGAACCGGACGCCCCGCATGCCGCCGTCGGTCCGGGGCTCCTCGGAGGTGACCCCGTCGCTGGAGTCGGCGCCCTCGACCCGGGCCTCCCACTTCTGTCGTCCCAGTAGAGCAGTGCCGCGTCGTCGGGGGCCGACCCGCCGTCGTCGCCGGCCCACTCCCGGGAGAGGGTGACGACGACCTCCTCGCTCCCCTCCCCTGCACGGTCCGCGGCGAGCGAGACATCGATGTCGTCCCGCTCGTAGGCCGCACCACCCTGGACGGTCGACGGGGCCGCCGCGTCTGGCCATTTCGTCCCGCCATAGTACGGTGGTAATTGAATGCTTTTCCGTAGCGAAGAAACGAGCCGTGGTTTCGAGCGGGCCGACGGCCGGCCGGCGCACGGCGACGCCGACTGTGGGCGGACGGCCCCGTGCGGCTCCTCCGGCGACGCCGTCTCCCGGCTGCCCCCGGCCGCGGAACGCACGACTTTTGCGGCTGGGGCGGAAAACGTGGTCCAACGAATGATTTCGAAGGGCTGTGAACAGTGCGCCGTCGGCGGGAAGATGGTGCTGTTCGTCTACGGCTACTGTGACCAGCGCGACTGCTTCTACTGCCCGCTCGGCGAGACCCGCAAGAACGTCAGCCAGGTCTACGCCAACGAGCGGCCCGTCGAGTCCGACGAGGACGTCATCGAGGAGGCAAAGCGGATGGACGCGCTGGGCACCTCCCTCACCGGGGGCGAACCCCAGGAGGTGCTGGAGCGGACCTGCCACTACCTCGAACTGCTCAAGGACGAGTTCGGCGAGGACCATCACACCCACCTCTACACCGGTATCACGGGCGGCCGGGAGAACATGCGCCGGCTGTCGGCGGCCGGTCTCGACGAGATTCGCTTCCACCCGCCGTACGAACTGTGGGGCGACCTCCACGGCACCGAGTGGGAGGACGTCCTCTACGTCGCCCGCGAGGAGGGGCTGACCCCGGCCTTCGAGATTCCCGGCATCCGCGCGGAGCCGGAGTTCCTCGAGTTCCTCGACGAGGGCGCCGCCGACTTCTGCAACATCAACGAGTTCGAGATGTCGGACGGCAACTACCGCCGGATGCAGGAGGCGGGCTTCGAGCTGAAGGACGGCCACATGTCCGCCGTCGAGGGCAGCCACGACATCCTCGAGGAGATGGGCGACCACGAGAAGGTCTACTTCTGTACGAGCGTCTTCAAGGACGCCGCCCAGCACCGCTCCCGGCTCAAGCGGATGGCCCGGAACATCCGCCGGGAGTTCGACGACATCACCGACGACGGGACGCTGGTCTACGGCAAGACCTGGGTCACGGAGCGCCGGCTCCGGGAGCTGGGCGTCCCCGAGGAGTACTACACCGTCAAGTCGGACCACGTCGAGCTGGCGTGGTGGCTGCTCGAGGAGATGGTCGATGAGGGCGACGTCGAGGACGGCGAGATCGTCGAGCAGTATCCGACCTACGACGGCACCGTCGTCGAGCGGACGCCGCTGGCCTGAGTTCCGGACGCGAACCGGGTGAGCGTCCGGCCGTTTTCGTCGACGTTTTTGCGCCGAGCGGTCGCGTCAGCGACCTGAGGCGGAAAAAGGGCGGACTGGTACGGTCGTCGAGCGGACGCCGCTGGCCTGAGTTCCTCCCGGCGCGGTATCGGCCACTCGTGGTGCGACCGTGCGGTCCAGGACGATACCCGTCGGCGGCCGTCCCGTCGATGCCGGTGACCGACGCCTCGGGCGGCCCGGGACGTGCCTCGACGAAGGGCCGTGGGTGCCGTTCGGGTCAGGGCCAGCCGGCAGGCGGTTCCGGGTTCCACTCCTCGAACAGGTCGAGGAACGCTTCGACCTCGTCGAACCGTTGCCCCTCCGAGATGGCGCCGGTGTCCCGGTCCCACTCGATGTATCCCGCGTCGTCCAGTTTGGGCAGGTGGACGTGCGAGAGGGCGACCCCGTCGTCGTCGCTCATCGTCCCCCGACGCCGCAGGTCGCCCTCCGTCTCGACGGCGCCGTGGCGCATCAGCAGCAGGACCAGACGACGGTTCTGGTCCTGCAGCGTGTCGAAGATGCGGCTCACGTCCGGCCGCAGCAGTCCGCGCTCGGAGCCGGTCTCGTCGTCGGTATCGTCACCCCCGGTGGGGACGGATGCGCCGTCGGTACCGGTCCACTCGACGTCCTGGAAATCGGACAGACAGCCCTCGCACGTCCACCCGTCGTTCACGACGACGGAGTCCTTTATCGCCAGCGTAACCCTCTCGGATGCTTCCTCCCCACAGAAGAAGCACCTGGAACTGTGCATAGGCTAACAAGCCGGGTCGTGTGGTTAAGATACTGGTCTAGTCTACTAGAGGCAGCCGTAGATTCGCGTCGTCGGGCGGGAGAACCGCGCGTCGGTCGGTGCCGTCTCCCTGGCAGCCGCCGACGTCCCGGACGGTCCGTTCGAGCCGGAGCCAGCAGATACCTGCCGGGCGTGGAGGTACGGCCGTCCATGGCGAGCGGCGGACCGCCGCTCGTGGCCGACGGCCGGGGCGTCTACGTCGACGTCGGCGGGATTACAGCCGTCCGGGACGGAGCGGTCGCCTGGCGCCGGTCGTCCCTGGCACCGGTGGAGGAGCTCCGGACGCTCGACGGTGGGCTCCTCGTCCGCACCGACGAGGCGCTCGTCGCGCTCGACGGCGACGGCGAGCGGCGGTGGCGACGCGGCCTCGACCCCAGCGCGCCGATGGCCGTGGCGGCAGACCACGCCGTCGTACCCGGCGACGGCGTCCTCGGAATCGGCCCCGACGGGACCCGGCTGTGGTCCCCCGCGGCCACGGAGCGACCCCCGCGGCGGTGGAGCCGCCGCCTCAAGAGCGACCGGGCGGGCTGTGGCGCCGTCGCCGGGGGGCTCGACGGCGAGACGGTCGCGTTCCTGCTGGAGAGCGGCGAACTCGTCCGGCTCCAGCGGGCGGAGCAGACGCGGGGACTACTGCAGGTCGGCGTCCGCCGCGAAGGCCGCCCCGATGGCGACCAGCACGGCGCCGGCGGCAAGCCCCTCGGTCGGCCGTCCAGCGACGGTCAGGGCGCCGAAGGCGGCGAGTCCGCCGCCGAGGCAGGCGACGAGCGCGACCGTCCGGGACCGCCGGTCGAGGCCGTCCTCGCGCTGGCGGTGGTAGTCGACCGTCCCCAGGCCGACGAGGGCGGCCGACAGCGCCCCGAGCAGGAGGCCCTCGGCCGCGCCGTACGCCAGGAGACCGCCGGCCGCAAGCAGGCCGACCAGGAGGGTGGCGTCGGGCGACAGCGGGTTGACCGACGCGCCGAACCGGGCGTGGTAGAGGGCGGGCGGGACGGCGACGACGGCGGCGACGAGCGCGCCGAAGAGCGGCCGGCCGGTCGCGATTCCGTAGAGCAGCAGCGGCGCGCCGCCGAGGGAGCCGACAGCGAGGACGGCGTCCGGGAGGAACACGTCGGCGGGCGATTCCGAGCGCACGACGCCGAAGATCACGAACGGGTAGAGGAGGACGACGCTGACGAGCGCGGTCGCGAGGTGGTCCGACGAGAAGAGGAGCCCGAACAGCGCGAAGGCGAACGCGAGGACGAGGCCGACGATGGGGGCTGCCTCGGGGACCGGACGACTCATCGTACCGCCTTCGGGCGGGGCGGACAAAGCGCTGGTGCTTTCGGCCGGCCGACCCGCAAGCGTTTAATCGGCGCCACCGCTAACGACCCGTATGCCGGACTGCCCACTCGCGGACGACTGCCCCAGTTTCTCCGAGCGAATCGAGGGCATGGGGTGCCAGCACTACGGCGACCGCGGCGGCGCCGAGTGGTGCTCCCACTACAGCCAGCCGATCCGGGACCTGAAGCAACAGCCGGTCAAGCTCGGCGAGGAGGTGGTCGTCGACGTCGAGGACATCCACGAGTCCGGCGCCGGGGTCGGCCGGACCGACGACGGCTTCATCGTCATGGTCGACGGCGTGCTGCCGGAGGCCCGCGCGAAGGTCCGCATCACGGAGGTCCGCTCGAACCACGCCCGCGCCGAGGAGCTGGAGCGGCTGCCGATGGAGAACGACGACGGGGCGGCCGACGGCGAGGAGACGGCGGACGACGAGGACGAGGCGAAGAGCGAGCGCGAACGGGCACTCGACCGCGAGCGGCTGGGCAGCCGCGAGAACTTCTGGGGCAATTGACCCTTCCCGACTCCGAGGAGCTGCTCGAGCGGGTCGGCTTCGACGAGGACGCGAGCGTCCTGACCCGGCGACAGGCCGAGGTGCTGGCGCTCCGCGAGGAGGGCATCTCACAGGCCGACATCGCCGAGTCGCTCGGCACGTCGCGGGCGAACGTCTCCAGCGTCGAGTCCAGCGCCCGCGAGAACGTCGCGAAGGCCCGCGAGACGGTCGCCTTCGCGGAGGCGCTGTCGGCGCCGGTCCAGGTGACCGTCGAGGCCGGGGCCGACCTCTACGACGTGCCGAACATGGTGTACTCGGCCTGCGACGAGGCGGGCGTGAAGGTCAACCGGACGGCGCCGGAGGTGATGCGGCTGGTGGGCGACGCCGCCGGCGACGCCGTCCACGGCCGGGAGGTCCGCCGCGACATCACCGTCAGCGTCACCAGCGACGGGACGGTCCGCGTCCGGGAGTGACCGCGACGGCTCGTTTTATGCTGCCGGCGACCGACCCGTCGGTATGGACCTCGGAATCGACGGCGACGCTGCACTGGTAACGGCAGGGACCGCAGGGCTCGGCCTGGCGAGCGCGGAGGCGCTGGCCCGCGAGGGCTGCGACGTCGCGGTCTGTGGCCGGGACGAGGACCGGCTCGCGCGGGCCGAGGCGCGGCTGGAGGCGACCGGCGACGGCGAGGTGCTCGCCGCCAGCGCCGACATCACCGAACACGACGAGATAGAGGGGTTCGTCGGCAAGACCATCCAGAGCTTCGGCCGGCTCGACCACGTCGTCACGAGCGCCGGGGGGCCGCCGTCCGGCTCGTTCCTCGAGATGGACGACGACGACTGGTACCACGCCTACGACCTGCTGGTGATGAGCGTCGTCCGGACGGTCCGGGCGGCCCACCCGACCATCACCGAAGACGGCGGCGGCACCATCGTCTGTATCACCTCGCGATCGGTCAAGGAGGTCATCGACGACCTGGTGCTGTCGAACGCCGTCCGTCGCGGCGTCATCGGGCTGATGAAGACGCTCTCGCAGGAGTTCGCCCCCGAGGTGCGGACGAACGCGGTGCTGCCTGGCGCCCACGAGACGAGCCGCATCGAGGCGGCGTGCCGCTCGAGCGGGTCGGCGAGCCGCGGGAGCTGGGCGAAACCGTCGCGTGGCTCTCCAGCGACCGCGCCTCGTACCTCAACGGCGCCGCAGTTCCGGTCGACGGCGGATCGACGAAGAGCGCCTGAGAGAGCTGTTTTCTCCCGTCTGAACGGTTCGAGGGTTTATGTTTCTCCAGCACCTACAGCGCAGTGTTTGATGTCCAGGTTTGGCACACAGAGCCAGGAATCCGATGAGGTCCTCGAGGCGTTCCGGCGGTTCCTGCCGGCCCGGCAGGCGCCGGAACGCGAGATACTCGTCGTGAACTGGGAGGGCCCGGAGCAGGTCAGACGGCTTCTGGAGGAGACGTTCGGCTCGCTACCGGTCGAGCTCGAGGAGCGGAACCGGCCGGAGATGGGGGAGAACCTCGTCGTCCTCGTCGACGGGGACGAGGTCGTCGCCACCTCGTCGCTGGAGTCGCTCCAGCAGGCGGTGCTGCTCGTCAACGTCGACCTCTACAGGACGGGACTGAGCGGCATCGACAAGTACGAGGCGCCGGACGTGCTCACCGCGATGGACGAGAGGCTGTTCTCCCTGCGGGGGTTCCCTGCCTCGACCAAGGAGAAGCTGCTCCTGGTCGTGATGTCACGGTTCATCGAGAAACGGGCCCTGGAGGCCGGCGAGGGCCGGCTCGACGTCGCCTTCCAGGAGCTCTCCCGCATGGACGACGAGTACGGCACCGAGAAGGTCTACCAGCGGCTGGCCGACAGCGACCTGGAGGTCCACGTCTACGGGGTCCCGGACACCACGCCTGAGGTGGACGGTATCACCGTCCACA
The DNA here is from genome assembly GCA_003021325.1 of Halobacteriales archaeon QH_10_70_21. Next base: position 1,145 of record PXQM01000020.1, on the reverse strand, counting down.
CCGGCAGAGCCGAGCGCTACCGCCGGTCGTGGTTCGTCGTCTTCCAGCCGCCGCCGGGCGAGGAGCCAGCCGCCCTCCTGGCCATCGAGACCGGGCCGAACGAGTGGGACTCGATGTGGACGTACGACCGCGGCCGCGTCGACCGCCTGGGCGACATCATCGAGACGGGCTTCTGATACGGCCGGACGCGATTTCGTGAGCGTCCGGCTCGGTGGGGATACGGTGTCCACATCGCGGGAAAGGCGGCGTCATTCCGCTCGACGGTGCCGGTCGAGAACGGCGAGCAGGGACGTCGCGGCGGCGACGGCCAGTGCGAAGACGGCGAGCGCGGCGAGGCCCGCCCGACCCCGGGCGACGCCGCTCGACAGGAGGACCGAGAGGCCCCCGTACAGGACCGCCGCACTGCCCGCGATGAAGACGGAGGCAAACAGCACGAAGAGGACCGCGTTCCGGGCCGCCTCGAGGAGGGGCACCGACCCGTCTCGGCGCTTCTGGAGGGAGGACATCCTACCGTCGAGATGTTCGCCCGCCGACAAGTGGGTTGCGGAAGCGCGGCGGGGTCACCAGGTCTCGATGCAGCCCTTCCGGATGTCCTCGACGCAGCCGCGGCAGTCCCGGTGGTCGGCGTCGTAGCAGGCCGGCCGTGCCTCCGCGTCCAGCGAGACGCTCCGCTTTTCGGCGTACCGGCGGCAGACGATTTTCGCCCGGCCGTGGTCGTCGGTCGGCAGGTCGGCCTCGGTTGCCGTCCGCGCGTCGCTGTAGGCGCGCTTGGCCTCCTCGTACTGCTTGCCCGCCGAGTGCAGTTTGGTCCGGAGGAGTCGCTTGAGGCGACGTCGGTTGCTCACGCCAGTCCCTACGGGCCACTCCCACAAAGGACCGTCGCCCCGGGGCAGGCGGCCCCGCCGAGGCGAGACGGTCGGTCGCCGGCCGTCGGTTTCACTTTCACCCTACCACCGATGGTTTTTATACGATCGGGCACCAACCGGCGTACGTCTCCCACCGAAAACACGCGGAGACGGAGCACCCATGACAGACCTGCGACAGCACGCAGTCGAGATACACGAACAGTTCTCCGACGCGCTCGACGTCAGCGTCGACGAAATCGAAGAGCGACTGGAGACGCTCGTCTCCGAGTACCGCGTTCC
>PXQM01000019.1 GCA_003021325.1 Halobacteriales archaeon QH_10_70_21 | reverse complement strand
CGCCCAGAGGTTGCGGGTCTTGGCGTTGATTTCGACCGACCAGAGCGTCTCCAGCACGTCGGTCGGTCCGACCTCTCGGAAGCCTATGCAGAGGCTTTAAAAGCAGGACTCGGAACGCTGGAGACTCGTACTGTCGGCTGTAACCAGTTCAGGCGGGGCCGCTCGAATCCCGGTGGCTCATACCATCTATCGCCCCAGTGTACCGAAACGGGTTCCACGGGATTACAGCCGACAGTATCAGGACCGGCAGTAACGCGGCGGTCTCTCGCCAGGGCTTGCGCGCTTCCCGCCCGGTGTGAACGGCGGGACTCTCTCACTGTTGAACGGTAGGTCCGCAGGCGGTCGTAGTCCGATACCCGTCAGCCGGCCGGAACCGCCTCGTCGCCCGCCAGCAGCTGGACCGTCTCTATCAGCAGCGCGACTACGAGCGGGCCGGCGATGACGCCGATGACGCCGACGGTGAGGACGCCGCCGACGAAGTAGAGGCTCACGGGGAGCGTGGCCTGCCGGCTGGCCAGCTGTGGCCGGACGACGAGGTCGGGGACGAGCCCGATTATCACCGGTCCGAGTACCCCGACGGCGATGGCCCGGGCCGCGAGGCCGGCCAGCAGGTCGACGCCGGCCAGCCCGAGCGCGAGGACGCCCGGTCCCAGGATGGGGACGAACTGCAGGATGGCCGCGATGACCGAGAGGACGAGCGCGTCGTTGTACCCCAGCGCGTAGAAGACGGCCAGCGCGACCGGGAACGTCAGGGCGGCGGTCGCCGCCTGGATGACGTACAGCGCGTACAGCGTGGCGCTGACCCGGTCGTTCAGTTCAGCCGGCGGATGACGTCGTGGTAGTCCGGCGGCGTTATCTCGAAGACGGCGTCGCCCACGGCGTCCGGGCGGAGCAACAGCCCGTAGAGGACGATGGTGAACGTCGCGAGCTGGAGGACGATGAAAACGGCGTTGGCCGCGAGGTCGAGGGCCAGCCCGCGGAGGGCCACGATGGCCGCGTCGGTGAGCGCCGCGACGTCGACGGGGGAGGTGAACCCCGCGACCTCTATCGGGAGGGTGTCGGGGAGGTTCCGGAGCAGCGCGACGATGTCGTCTCGACGCGTGACCAGCGCCCACGCGACGGGCGCGAGCAGGACGTCGACGGCGAGGAAGGCCGCCACCGTGACCAGGCCGCTGGCGACGCGCCGCGGGACCCCGCGGTCGACCAGCCGCCGCCGGAGCGGGTAGAGGACGTACACGACGGTGACCGCGAAGAAGACGACCTCGACGACCTCCCACAGCACCGCCGCGGTCAGGAGTCCGATGCCGACGAGCAGCCCCGCGAGCACGTACCGGCGCTGTCGGAGCGAGGACATGCGGCCCCGGCTTCTCCCCCGGGGGGCAAACCCGGGTCCCGGCCCCGTAGCGGGCCACTTAAGTACGCACGGGAGGTACCACCGGGTAATGAGACGACGAACGTTCATCGGCGGCGTGGGAGCCGGGGTCGTCGCGCTCTCCGGATGCGTCGGCGGTAACGACGACGACGGCGACGGCGGCGGCGAGACGACGGCCACGACGACCCCGACGACGACGGGCACGCCGGAGCCGGCGACGGTCGTCGTCGCCACCTACGAGTCCTTCGTCGACGGGGACGACCCCGCCGGGCCGTGGCTGAAGGAGGCCTTCGAGGCCGACCACGACGCGACGATCGAGTACCGGGTGCCCGAGAGCGGCATCAGCCAGTACATCCAGCGGGCCCGGCAGGGCGCCGACATCGAGGCCGACATGTACGTCGGGCTCAACGTCGACGAGCTCATCCGGCTGGACGAGGAGCTCGACACGGCCCTGTTCGACGGCGTCGACGGCGAACTCGAGGGGAGCGACCGCGTCCTCGACGAGCTCCGGTTCGACCCCGACGGTCGCGCCGTCCCGTACGACACCGGCTACATCAGCCTCGTCTACGACGAGAGCGAGGTCGAGCCCGAGGCGTTCGCGGACCTCACCGCCGAGCGGAACCGCGGGAACCTCATCGCGCAGAACGCCCAGCAGTCCGACCCGGGGCGGGCGTTCCTGCTGTGGACCATCAACGAGTTCGGCGAGGACGGCTACCTCGACTACTGGGCGGACCTGCAGGACAACGAGGTCCGCATCCTGGGCTCGTGGAGCGACGCCTACAACGCCTACCTCAGCGAGGAGGCGCCGATGGTGGTCTCGTACTCGACCGACCAGGTGTTCGCCAGCCAGGAGACCGACGACCTGACGCGACACCAGATCGGCTTCCTCAACGACCAGGGCTACGCCAACCCGGAGGGGATGGCCCGCTTCGCGGACGCCGACGACCCCGAGGCCGCCGCCGACTTCATGGAGTTCATGCTCACGAGCGAGGCCCAGGGCGAGATCGCCGTGCGGAACGTCCAGTTCCCGGCGGTCGACGACGCGGAGCTCGACCCCGAGTTCGAGCAGTACGCCTTCGTCCCGGCTGCCGCACCGCTGGAGCGGCTCGCAATCGGGGCGTACGGCGCCGTCCTCGCGGTCGTCTTCCTCGGCCCCATCGCCTCGATGCTGGTCGCGAGCGTCCTCGCCGAGGCCGTGCTGGTCGACGGCCGACCGTCGCTCGCGCCGCTCGCCGACGTCGTCACCGACCGCTTCTACTGGCGGCTCTTCCGCTTTACGGCCTACCAGGCGGCCCTCTCGACGCTTCTGAGCCTCGCGCTCGGGCTGCCCGGCGCGTACCTGCTCGCACGCCACGAGTTCCCCGGCCGCCGGACGCTACAGTCGCTGACGCTCGTCCCGTTCGTGCTGCCGTCCATCATGGTCGCGGTTGGCTTCGCGGCGATGTTCGGCGCCGGCGGCCCGCTCAACCGCGCACTCTCGGCGGTCGGGCTGCCGACGGTCGAACTCATGTTCACGCTGAAGATCATCGTCCTGGCGCACGCCTTCTACAACGCGCCGCTGGTGGCGCGGGTCGTCGCCGCCGCCTGGGAGGGCGTCGACGCCCGGGCGGTCGAGACCGCGCGCAGCCTCGGCGCCGAGCCCCGGCGGGCGTTCCGCGACGTGGTGGTGCCGCAGCTCGCGCCGGCCCTCCTCACGAGCGCGCTCCTCGTGTTCATCTTCACGTTCATGTCGTTCCCCATCGTGCTCGCGCTGGGCGGGCTGGAGCTGGCCACCGTCGAGGTGTGGCTCTACGACCGCATCACGCGGCGCTGCCGCACCGCTGGAGCGGCTCGCAATCGGGGCGTACGGCGCCGTCCTCGCGGTCGTCTTCCTCGGCCCCATCGCCTCGATGCTGGTCGCGAGCGTCACGAACGTCGGCGGGGAGTTCACTCTCCGGTACTACGAGTTCCTCCTGGCCCGGCGGGACGCCGTCGTCGGCACGCAGCCGGACGTCGCCGTCCGGAACTCGCTGCTCTTCGCGGTCGGAACCCTCGCCGTCGCGGTGCCGATGGGCGTCGTCGTGAGCCTGGCGACGGCGCGCGACTCCGTGACCGCGCGGCTCGTCGGCACGCTCGCGATGCTCCCGTTCGCCGTCTCCGGCGTCGTCGTCGGCTTCGGCCTGCTGCAGACGGTCGTCTTCGGCGTCGAGGTGCTCGGCCGGACGGTGCAGGTGACCGGCGCCGTCGCCGTCGTCGCCGCCCACGCCGTCGGCGCCTACCCGTTCGTCGTCCGCACCGTCTCGCCGGCGCTGTCGTCGATGGACGCCCGCCTCGTCGAGACCGCCCGCGCGCTCGGCGCCTCCCGGTCCCGGGCGCTCGTGGACGTCGAGCTGCCGCTGGTCGCCCCCGCCGTCGCCGCCGGCGCCGCCTTCGCCTTCGCTATCAGCATCGGTGAGTTCAACTCCACCGTCGTCCTCGTTGAGGGCAGCGACGCCTACACCATGCCGGTCGCCGTCGAGCGGTACCTCTCGGACCGGACGCTCGGGCCCGCGACCGCGATGGGCACCGTCCTGCTCGTCGTGACCGGCGTCAGTTTCGTGGTCATCGAACGCGTCGGCGGGTACGGAGGCGTCGCCGAATGACGAGCCACGGGAGGGCGCGACCGTGCGGCTGACGCTGGAGCGCGTCTCGAAGCGCTACGGGTCGACGACGGCGCTCTCGGACGTCTCCGCGACCGTCGAGGACGGCGAGTTCTTCACGCTCGTCGGCCCCTCCGGCTGCGGCAAGACGACGACGCTGCGGCTGCTGGCGGGGTTCGAGGAGCCCACCGACGGCTCGATACGCTTCGACGGCGAGTCGATAGCGAGCGTGCCGCCGGAGGACCGCGGCGTCGGCCTCGTCTTCCAGAGCTACGCGCTGTTCCCGCACATGAGCGTCGCGGAGAACGTCGGCTACGGGCTGCGGTTCGCCGAGCCGCCGGGCGGCGTCTCGACGGCCGAGCGGGTCGCGGAGCTGCTCGAGCTGGTCGACCTCGAGGGGACCGGCGACCGCGACCCGACGGCGCTGTCGGGCGGCCAGCAGCAGCGTGTCGCGCTGGCGCGGGCGCTCGCGCCCGACCCGGACCTGCTGCTGCTCGACGAACCGATGAGCGCGCTCGACGCCCGCCTCCGGGAGCGGCTCCGCCGGGACGTCCGCGAGATACAGCGGGAGCTCGGCGTCACGACCGTCTACGTCACCCACGACCAGGCGGAGGCGCTGGCGGTGTCGGACCGCGTCGCGGTGCTGTCGGACGGCCGCCTCGAGCAGGTCGGTCGGCCCCGGGAGCTGTACCGCCGGCCCGAGAGCCGGTTCGTCGCGGAGTTCCTCGGCGAGAACAACGTCTTCGAGGCGGAGGCCGTCGGCCGGTCGACCGACGCGTCGGGAGCTGCAGACGAAACCGAGGGGTCGACGGTCCGGGTGCGGGGCCACGATTTCCGTCTCCCTCGGGTGGAGATGGCCCCGGACGACCGGCTGACGTTCTGCGTCCGACCGGCGGCCTTCGAGCGCGGGGGCGGCGAGAACCGCATCACCGCCGACGTCGTCGACAGCGAGTTCCTCGGCGAGACGACCCGGGTCCACCTCGCGTGGGAGGGCCGCCGCGTCGTCGTCGCGCTGGCGGACCCGCCGGGGACCGACGAGGTGACCGTCGGCTTCGACCCCGCCGACGCGTGGGTGTTATGAGGACCAGAACCGCTCCAGCGCGAACTCGAACATGTCGGTGCTGACGGGGTCGAACTCCTCGCGTTCGGCCTCGCCGAGCAGCCCTCGGACGCTGTCCCACGACTCGCGGGCGTACCGCTCGTCGCACAGGACCCGGACGCCGCGCTCGTCGGGGCCGCGGATGACCCGGCCGACGGCCTGGCGGGCCTTTCGGACCGCCGGCACGGCCAGCGCGTCCCGGAACCCGTCGCCGAAGGCGCGGTCGTAGGCCGTCCGGACCGCCCGCGTCCGCGGGCTGGCGGTGTTGATAATGGGGAC
>PXQM01000018.1:3743-4372 GCA_003021325.1 Halobacteriales archaeon QH_10_70_21 | reverse complement strand
GTATCCAGCACCTCAACGAGACGATGGAGCTGGTCGTCGAGGGCCTCGAGGAGGCGCTCGACGACGGCCCGCTAGCCGCCGAGCCGGTCGAGGGCGCGCTGGTCCGCCTGCACGACGCCCGCCTCCACGAGGACGCCATCCACCGCGGCCCCGCCCAGGTCATCCCCGCGGTTCGACAGGCCGTCCACAACGCCCTGGTCGACGCCGAAATCAAGCTGCTCGAGCCCATTCAGGAGGTCCGCATCGACGTGCCCAACGAGCACATGGGCGCCGCATCCGGCGAAATCCAGGGCCGCCGCGGCCGCGTCGACGACATGTACCAGGAGGGTGACCTCATGGTCGTCGAGGGCATCGCGCCCGTCGACGAGATGATCGGCTTCTCCTCGGACATCCGCTCGGCGACGGAGGGCCGCGCCTCTTGGAACACCGAGAACGCCGGCTTCCGTGTGATGGCCGACAACCTCCAGCCCGAGATCGTCACCGAGATCCGCGAGCGCAAGGGCATGAAGACGGAGCTGCCCGAGCAGGTCGACTACTTCTAACCCACTTTTTACTCCTTCGAGTTCGCTCTCCGCGCGAACCCGCTCGGTCGCCAAAACGTGGGGAAAAGCTACCGCCCCGACGCCTCG
>PXQM01000018.1:0-3720 GCA_003021325.1 Halobacteriales archaeon QH_10_70_21 | reverse complement strand
CGTCCAATAACAGAACGGCTGTCAACTACCCCACCCTACTTCGCTCACCCTGACGGGTCCGCTCGTCGAGGGTGGGGCTTGTCCGTGCACTCGGCCTCGAACCCTTCCGGGTGGGCGTTTATTCGGTGTTCCCAGTGCCCGGAGCCATTGCCACCGACGGCGGTCAGCCGGACCTCGGCGACGGCGAGAAACGGGCCGGGAGCCTCGATGGCATCGACCTCGGGCCGGGCTTCACGCTCGGCCTCGGGATGCCGTTCGAGCCGACCGTTCGATGGGCCGCCGCCGCGCGCTTTGATTTTGTACTGCTGCTCGTACGCCAGCGAGCGCATCGCCGACCGGACCGAAACGATGCGAGCCGCGCTCGAGGAGACGGGCGTCGGCGTCGTCGTCCACCTGCCGTTCGCCGTCAACCCCGGTTCGCCGTTCGAGCCGGTCCGGGACAGTGCTGTTGAGGAACTCATCGCCGGGGTGGACCTGTCGGCCGACCTCGGGGCCGAGACGGCCGCCTCCCATCCCTCCTCGGAGGCCTGGGACCCCGGCTGGTCAGGAGCCGAGACGCTGGAAATCGACACCGAGGACCGCGACGTGGTCGCCATCGGGCGGCGACGCGTCGAGGAACTGCGCACGACCGGACGGGGGCGGCGTCGAGGCGAAGCAGAGGCCCCGGTTCGCGACCGCCCTGCCGGAATCGCCGACGACCGTTCGAGCGTCGGCAACGGCGGAGCAGACCACGATGCCGCCGCCGATCGGGTCGACGGCGTCAGCTCCTGCCGCCGTTGCGACGCCCGTTCTAGCGGACCCATCCAGTGGGCTGGACGGGCGGAACGCTATGTTTCATCAGGAAAAACATATATTGTGCCTCCAAACCGTGAATAAATGCGCCAATCAGTCCCCGCCTTGATACTCGTGGTGGCCCTCGTCACGAGCGGCTGTGCCGGAGTGCTCGGGCCCTCCAGAGCGCCCAGCGACGAGCGCGCAGTCGACGCCGTCGACCGGAGTCGGGTAGCCCTGGCGAACGTCACGTCATACCGGGCCTCATTCGACGGTCGCGTGGAGGCGACCGGCGACGGCGAGCAGGTGACCGTCACCGTGACCGGCGACGTCGTCGTCGACGTCGCGGCACGGAAGATGAACGCGACGGGGGAAACCGAAGACGCGAGCCACGCGACAGGACCCGCCTTCGACCCGACGCAATCGACCTACGTCGACGGCTACACCGCGTCCATCGAGTGCTCCCGGGTCGGCTGGGCGCGCCAGAACCTCTCGACGGACCATCCGTGGACGACCTACACTCCGGCCGGACAGCAGCTCGCGCTGTTGAACCGGACGAACGTCTACTGGCGGGGGACCGAGACGGTCGACGGGACCGAGACGGCGGTCGTCGTCGCGTATCCGACCGAGGAGGAACTCGGGTCCGTTCCCGGAATCGAGGGACGGGGGGCGGCGGACTTCGGGGACGCGAACCTCGAGAACGCGACCGTGACCGTCTGGCTCGACACCGAAACGGACCGGCCGGTCAGAGCCCGACGTGAAATCCGAGCATCACGAGGTGGCAGTACCGCGACGGCCGTCTCCACCTTCCGGTTCACCGACTACGACGAGCCGACGACCGTCACGAAACCCGAGTTCGGCGGCAGTCGCTGGGAAACCGGCTGTCCGGGGTCCTGACGGCGTCACGCTTCGGGCCCGGACCGGCCGGTAATCGGTGACGGCCGGGCAACCCCACGGCGGGCGTCGGGCTACTGGCGGTGCAACAGCCGGCGAGTAGCGCGCCGGCCACGTGGCCCTTGAGACGGTACGGCGCGTCCGGGGGTCGAAACCGGCGACTGCGGTTCCGGGCGACGAACCACCGGGACGGCCGGTGTCCCGTTACCATCAGGGGTCGGCCGGCTCGGTAGCGGCCACGTTTGCGAACCCCGCTGTTCTTATAGCGGGCGGCGCGTGAGGGCAAGGTAATGAATCAACGCGCGGAGGGACCCCGATGAGCGAGACGGGCGTGCGGTCGTACACCGTCCGGCTCGAGCTCGTCGACGAACCCGGCGAACTACTGCGTGCACTGGAGCCAATCGCCGAGCACGGCGGGAACCTGCTCTCCATCTTCCACGAGCGCGGCAACGTCACACCGCGAGGGCACATCCCGGTCGAGGTGGACCTCGAGGCGACGGAGGCGCAGTTCGACGCCATCGTCGACGCGCTCCGGGAGGCCGGCGTCAACGTCATCCAGGCCGGCGCCGAGCGCTACAGCGAGGAGCTGACGGTCGTGCTGGTGGGCCACCTCGTCGAGACGGACCTCTCGGACACGCTCCAGCAGTTCCAGGAGTGCGGCGGGGTCTCCGTAGCGGACGTGTCGCTGTCGGCGCCGTCGGGGACGGAGGCCGCATCGAGCGCCCGCCTCCGGCTGGTCGCCAGCGAGGGCCGGACGGCCGACGCCCTGGCGACCGTCCGCGAGGTGGCCGAACAGAAGGAGCTTCGGGTCGTCGAGCCGCTCACGGAGGGGTCGGCGTGAGGCTGGCCGTCGTCGGCGCCGGGGCGGTCGGGTCGTCGGTCGTCGAGCTGGCCGGCGAGTACGGCCACGAGGTCGTCTCGGTCGCCGACTCCTCGACGGCGGTCCGCTCTCGGCCGACTACGACGTCCTGGTCGAGGCCACCCCCACGACGCTGGGTAACGCCGAACCGGGCTTCTCGCACGTCCGGCGGGCGCTCGAGCGGGACCGCCACGTCGTGCTGGCGAACAAGGGTCCGGTCGCCGAGCGCTACGCCGACGTGCGCGGGCTGGAGGCCGACTCCGCGGGGACGGTGCTGTTCGAGGCGACGGTCGGCGGCGCTATCCCGGTGCTGTCGACGGTCGCGGACCTCAACGGCCAGGTGACCGCCGCCCGGGGCGTCCTCAACGGGACGGCGAACTTCATCCTCTCGCGGATGGCCGCCGAGGGGCTGGGCTACGAGCACGTCCTGGCGGAGGCCCAGGACCTCGGGGTCGCCGAGGCCGACCCGACCTTCGACGTCGAGGGCACCGACGCCGCCCTGAAGTGCGTCATCCTCGCGAACGTCCTCTACGAGGGGTCGTACACCCTGGCCGACGCGGCGGTCGAGGGCATCGCGGACCTGCCGGGCAGCGCGCTCGAGCTGGCCGCCGAGGACGGCCGCCAGCTGGAGACCGGGCACGCCGGACGGCTGAACATCTCCGGGCGCGGCGCCGGCGGCCCCGAGACGGCGTCGGCGGTGCTGGCCGACGTGGGGCGGCTGCCGCCGCTGGAGTAGTGCCCTCGGGCGTCCGGCCGGGGCGTGTCACGACGCTCCCGTGACATCCGGTTGCAAACCGCCCGACGCGCCCGGTTTCGGACGAATCCCTTTCGAAATCGTTTTACGGGGCACCGACGAACAAATCCGACATAGCGCCTCTGCGCGTGAGACACCAATGAGCGACAAACCGCACCAGAACCTGGCCATCATTGGCCACGTCGACCACGGAAAGAGCACGATGGTCGGGCGGCTCCTCTTCGAGACCGGGAGCGTACCCGAGCACGTCATCGAGCAGTACCGGGAGGAAGCGGAGGAGAAGGGCAAGGGCGGCTTCGAGTTCGCCTACGTGATGGACAACCTCGCCGAGGAGCGGGAGCGGGGCGTCACCATCGACATCGCCCACCAGGAGTTCGACACCGACGAGTACTACTTCACCATCGTCGACTGTCCGGGCCACCGCGACTTCGTCAAGAACATG
>PXQM01000017.1:16878-34940 GCA_003021325.1 Halobacteriales archaeon QH_10_70_21 | reverse complement strand
CGCGCATCGGGTCGGTGAACGGCTCGGCACCGATGACCGCCCGCGAGACCGGTAGCTCGGCCACGTCGATGCCGCGGTCCTCGGCCGCCTCCGCGAGGTAGAGGCAGTAGGACGGTGTACAGCAGATGGCGTCGCTGTCGAGGTCCCGCAGCATGTCGAGCTGGCGCTGGGGGTTGCCGCCGCCGGTCGGAACCACGCCGGCGCCCAGTTCCTCGATGCCGTCGTGGAACCCGAGCCCCCCGGTGAACAGGCCGTAGCCGTAGGCGTTCTGGACGGTGTCGCCCGGCCGGACGCCGGCGGCGTACAGCGTCCGGGCCATCGCCTCGCGCCACACCTGGAGGTCGGCGTCGGTGTAGGCGACGATCTTCGGCTTGCCGGTGGTTCCCGAGGAGGCGTGGACCCGCCGGACCGCCTCGTGTGGCACCCCGAACAGCCCGTCGGGGTACTGGTCGCGGAAGTCCTCCTTCGTCGTCATCGGGAGCCGCTCGACGTCGTCGATGGACTCGATGTCGCCGGGGGCGACCCCCGCCTCGTCGAACCGCTCGCGGTAGAACGGGACGTTCTCGTGGGCGTGCTCGACGGTCTCGCGCAGCCGCTCGCCCTGGAGGTCGCGAAGCTCGTCCCGGGATGCCGTTTCGATGTCGTCGTAGACCATACGGGGCGTGTTTGCAAGGCGCAGCCTAATAGATTCAGGTGGGTCGTCGCGCGATGACCGCCACAGGGGGTCAGAGGCTCACGCCGAGGTGGCGGTCCCGCACGTCGGGGTTCGCCTCCAGCTCGTCGGGCGTGCCCTCGAAGACGATCTCCCCCTGGTCTATGACGTAGATCCGGTCGGCCAGCTCCATCGCGACCGCGAGGTTCTGCTCGACCAGGAGGACGGTGATGCCGTCGGCGTTGAGCTCCCGCACGAGGTCGGTGACGCGGTCGACGATCATCGGCGCCAGCCCCTCGGTCGGCTCGTCGAGCAACAGGAGGTCCGCGCCCGCCACGAGCGTCCGTCCGACGGCGAGCATCTGCTGTTCGCCGCCGCTGAGGTGTTGCCCCTGCGCGTCCCGCCGGTCGGCCAGCTCGTCGAAGGCGTCCAGCACCTCACCGACGCTGCGACCGTGGTCGGCGTCCCCGCCCCCGATCGTGCCGAGCTTCAGGTTCTCGGCGACGGTGAGCCCCGGGAAGACGCGCCGCTCCTCCGGGACGATGCCGATGCCCCGCCGGACGGTCGGCTCCGGGTCGAGGTCGGTGATGGGCTCGCCGCGGAACCGGACCGTCCCCTCGCGGGCCGGCACCGACCCCATGATCGCCCGCAGCGTCGTCGTCTTGCCGGCGCCGTTGCGACCGACGAGCGCGACCACCTCGCCCGCCGGGACCTCGAGGGAGACGTCGTCGAGCACCTCGGTCTCCCCGTAGCCGGCGCACAGCCCCTCGACGGCGAGCGTCACCGTTCACCCCCGAGGTAGGCGGCCTGGACGCTCTCGTCGTCGGCGATGGCGGCCGGCGGCCCGGTCGCGAGCTCCCGGCCGCGGTCGAGGACGGTGATCCGGTCGGAGACGTCCATCACGAGGTCGATGTCGTGCTCGATGAGCAGCAGCGTGCGGTCGGACAGCTCCTCGTCGACGAGCCGCATCGTCTCCCTGGTCTCCTCGCGGCTCATTCCCGCGGTCGGCTCGTCCAGCAGGACGAACGCCGGGTCGGTGGCGAGCACGATGCCGATCTCCAGCCGACGGCGGTCGCCGTACGCGAGCGCGGCGGCCCGGGCGTCGGCCTGGTCGGCGAGCCCGACCCGCGAGAGTGCCTCGTCGGCCGCCCGCCCGACCGCCGGGAGCGCGTTCCGGGAGCGGACGAGCCAGTCGACCGCCGACATCCCCTCGTCGTGGGCCGCCTGTGCGGCCAGCCGGACGTTCTCGCGGACGGTCAGCCCCCCGAAGACGGTGGTCAGCTGGAACGACCGCCCCATGCCGCGGCGGACCCGCTCGTGTGGCGGCAGCCCCGTCACCTCCTCGCCGTCGAAGTAGACCGCGCCGCCGGTCGGCGTCATCACGCCGGTGACGAGGTTGAAGAACGTCGTCTTGCCGGCGCCGTTCGGACCGATGACGCTCCGGAACTCCCCCCGGGGGACGTCGATGGAGAGCCCGTCCACCGCCGCGAGTTCGCCGAACTCCTTGCGGAGGTCCCGCGCCACCAGGGCGGCGTCGTCCTCGTCGGGCGGCTCCGCCGTCCCGGCTCCGGCGGCCATCAGTCGCCCACCTCCTCGCCGGGGTCCTCGACGGCCGGTGCGTCGCCGGCGGGGTCCCCGGCGACCCGCTCGGTTAGCAGGCCCGGAACGGAGACCAGCCCGCGGGGGACGAACAGGACGAACAGCACGAACACCGCGCCGAGAACACCCTGCCACTGCTCGACGTCGAGCGGCGGGGTGAACAGCACCTCCTTCAGGCCGAGGTACACGCCCGCGCCGAGCATCGGGCCGTACAGCGTCCCCATGCCGCCGAGGAGGGTCATCACGATGACCTCGCCCGACTTGATCCACGCGAGGAAATCCGGGAAGACCCCGCCGGTCAGGACCGCCTGGATGCCGCCGGCGAGCCCGGCGAGCCCGCCGGAGACGACGAACGCCCGGCGCTTGTACGCGGTGACGTCGTAACCGACGAACTCGGCGCGGCGCTCGGACTCCCGGATGGCGTGGAGCACGCTCCCGAACGGCGCGTCCATCAGCCGGCGGGCCAGGAGGTACGAGCCGACGACGGCGCCGAGCGCGAGGTAGTAGAGCGCGCTCGCGTCGCCGACCAGCTCGACGCGACCCACCTCGGGGCCGGCCGCGAGCCCGTACACGAAGTCGACGCCGGTGATGCCGTTCTCGCCGTCGAGCGCCGGAACGCGAACCCACCCCGGCAGGGTCGTCGAGGCGAGCGCGGCGTTGACCCTCGCCGTCTTGAACGGTATCTGGGCGAACAGCTCCGCGAACCCGAGCGTGATCATCGCGAAGTAGACGCCCGAGACGCGGATGGACAGCTGGCCGACGACCCACGCCAGCGGGAGACAGACCGCGATGCCGACGGCGAGCGCGACGAACACCGACGGGGTGAGGTGCACCCCGACGAGCACCGTCGCGTACGCGCCGACGCCGTAGAAGAGCACGTGGCCGAGCGACACCAGCCCGGCGTAACCCATCACGAAGTCGAGGCTCAGCGCGAACAGCGCCCACGCGAAGACGGTGACGAGCAGCGTGTTCACCGTGTAGGCGGTAAAGAGGGTCCCGACCCCGAGCGGCGCGAGAAGCAGGCCGGCGACGACGGCGGCGCCGAGCTGTCGGCGGCGCTCCGGGGTCAGGACGCCGCTCTTGACGGTGAGCAACTCGCCGCCCGACTCCGGCAGCTGTGCACCGAACAGACCCTGCGGCCTGACCAGGAGGACGACGACCATCAGGAGGAAGACGACCAGTCCCTCCAGGACGGGGAGGAAGCTCCGCATCATCGTCTGGATGACGCCGACGCCGAGGCCCGCCACGACGGCGCCGCGGAAGCTGCCGAGCCCGCCGATGACCACGACGACGAACGCGGGGATGATGACGGCGTCGCCCATCCCGGGGCTGACGCTCTGTCGGCCGGCGAGAACGATGCCGCCGAAGGCCGCGAGGAACGCGCCGAAGGCGAACACCAGCGTGTAGTAGCGGTCGACGTCGATGCCGAGGTACCGGACCATCTCGCGGTCCATCGACCCGGCGCGCACGACCAGCCCGTAGCGCGTGTAGTTCAGCGCGAGCCACGTGCCGCCGGCCAGCACCGCGCCGACGGCGATGACGAACAGGTTGTACGCGGCGTAACTGTACCCGGCGACGCCGACGGTCCCGTCCAGCACCGCGGGCACCGCGAGCTCCTTCGGCTGGGTGCCCCAGACGCCCTCGATGACGTCCTTGAGCACCAGCACGAGCCCGAACGTGAGCAGGATGTGGTACAGCGGGTTGCGGCCGTACAGCGGGCGAACCGTGAACCGCTCCATGGCGGCGCCGAGCAGCGCGATGGCGACGGGGGCGACGAGCAGCGCGAGCCAGAAGCCGCCGCCGGCGACGGCGACGGCGAACGCGAAGTACGCTCCGAGCGCGAACAGCTCGCCGTGGGCGAAGTTGATGACGTCCATCACGCCGAAGATGACGGACAGTCCCGCCGCGAGCAGGACGTACACCATCCCGATGGTGAGCCCGTTGAGCAGCTGGTCCAGCAGGGCGCTCCCGGCCATCTCAGAGGCTACAGCCGGTCTCCTCGCAGGGCAACGCCGCGTCGGACCCCTCGACCTTCGACAGGAGCTCGACGTCGGCCATCTCCCCGGAGCCCGCGACGTTCTCCGCCATCCACGTCGGGTTCAGCGCCTGGTGGTCGCACCCGCGGAACCGGTTCGACCCGAAGATGGAGTCGACCTCCATCCCGGCGAGGGTGTCCTTCACGTCGGCGGGGTCGGTCGAGTCCGCCGCCTCGATACCCCGTGCGGTCATCATCAGCGACTGGTAGCCGACCCGGGCGAAGTTGTCCGGTGGCGAGTCGTTCGCCGCCTGGTAGGCCTCGACGAACTCCTGGTTGTCGCCGGTGTCGAGCGAGGGGAGGTACCGGACGCCCCCGAAGGTGCCGACGGCGGCCTCGCCGAGCGCGCCGCGGACCACCTGGAACGTCATCGTCGGGCTCATGAGGTTCACCGACTCCTTCAGCCCCTGGCTGGCCGCCTGTCCGACGAACGTGATGAGGTCGCCGCCGGTCATCCCCAGCACCGCCACCTCCGCCTCGGAGTTGTCGATGTCGCTGATGAACGAGTCGTAGTTGCTGGCGCCGAGCTGCGACCGCGAGGTGCCGACGACCTCGAAGTCGTCGTTCGCGCTCTCCATCCGCGCCCGCGTCCGCTGCAGGACCGACTCCCCGTAGGCGTAGTCGGCGATGTGGAACCACACCTTCGTTCCCAGGTTGTTCGCCGTGTACGCGGAGACGGCCTCGGCGATCTGTGCGGTGTTCGTCTCCGCGCGGAACACCCACTCGTTGCACTCCCCTCCCGTTATCGGCACCGCTGCGCCGCCGGGATTGTAGATTACCTCCTCGTCGGCCGCGAGTTCGTTGAGCGCCAGCGCGACGGAACTCGAGATGGCGCCCATCACGTAGTCGGCGCCCTCCTGCTGGATGAGCCGCGTCGCGGCCTGGGTGCCCGTCGTCGGGTCCGTCTCCGTGTCGCCGGTGACCGCCTCCACCTCGAAGGAGAACTCGTCGCTGTCGTTTATCGTCTCGACGGCGAGCTCCGCCCCGGCGCGCTGTGCGGGCGCCAGGCTGCTGTAGGCGCCCGAAATCGGGTTCACGAGCGCGTACGTCACCGTGTCGGTTCCGCCCCCGGTGCCGCCGAGACAGCCGGCCAGCCCGGTCACCCCTGCCACGCCCGCGGCCCGCATCAGCGCCCGCCGGGTCGGTCGGCGCACCCTGCCCTGCGAATCGGTAGCTCGCGACATACCGCACTTATGCGACGCCGGGACACATAAATACCACCGTGGACGCGGCCTCCGTGTCCGGGTCACGGCTCCGACCTGCTGGACGGTCCGGGCGGACGGAATCGTCGCCGGTGGGCTCGGTGCGGCCCCCGGATTCCACGCCGGCAAGCCGGTCGACGCCGGCGAGCGCCGGGACCTTGCCGGCTTGCCGGCCTGCGGCGCCGCTACACCGGGTCCAGTCCGGCCTCCCGGCGGAGGGTGTTGACGTACGACCGGAACCCGGTCTCGAGGTCGTAGGCGACCTCGTAGCCGAGGTCCCGCTGGGCGGCGGTCATGTCGAGGTTCTGCGTCCACGGCAGCTCGCCCTCGTCGGAGACCTCGAGGTCGGCGTCCGGCAGGATGTCGCGGACGGTCTCGACCGCCTCGCGGATGGTGGCGAGTTCGCCGCGGACGTTGTAGACGCGCTGGCCGAGGGCGGCGTCCGGCGTGAACGCGGCCTTCCGGAACGCCTGGGCGATGTCGCGGGCGTGCTGCCAGTCGATGACCTGGTCGCCGTACTCGACGCTGAACGACTCGCCGACTGCGGGCTTCTCGACGATGTTCGCGAGGAACGCCGACCCGCCGGTCTCCCGGTAGGGGCCGTACGCGACGGTCGGGCGAAGACCGACCAGCGAGAGGTCGTAGTCCTCCTGGTAGACGCGCGCCTGGTGTTCGTTGTACTCCTTCGTGGCGCCGTACAGCGTGTCCGGGTAGACGAGCTCGTCCTCGTCGACGTACTCGGCGTCGTAGTTGTGCGGCGGCGCGTAGACGGCGGCGCTGGAGGCCCACGCGACCCGCTCGACCTGGTCGTCGAGCGTCCGGGCGGCCTCGAAGACGTTGTTCGTGCCCACAACGTTGACGTCGAGCGCCGACCGGGGGTTCTCGCGCGCCGAGTTGGTCAGGAGCGCCGCGAGGTGGACCACGTGCGTCGCGCCGGTCTCCTTGACGGCGCGGACGACGTCTGTCGGCTCGGAGACGTCACCGCGCCGGACGGTGACGTCGTCGGCGACGCCGAGTTTCGAGAGGATGCGGTCGTCCGTCGAGAGGTCGTAGGCGACGACGTCGTGGCCGGCCCCGAGGAGGTCCGCAGCGACGTATGAGCCGAGGAAGCCGGTGCCGCCGGTGACGAGTACGGTGTCGGAAGGCATTGTATGGACCCAGCGCCCGGGGCGAACAAAAAGCTTGGTCGGCGGCGGCCACACCGGCCGTCACTCGTGGAGGCCGCCGACGGACTCGTAGAACGACGACTGCAGCTGGTCGGCCATCTCCTCGTCGCGGTCGATGCGGGCGTCGATGACGAAGGGGACGTCGGCCGCGGTCCCGCGCCCGAGCGCGTCGGTCAGCCCGTCGGGCGTCACGACCCGGGCGGCCTCGGCGCCGAACGCCTCGGCCGCCTTGACGAAGTCGGTGTCGTGGAACTCGACGCCGGCGATGTCGCCGTCTTCGGCCTGCATCTGTCGCACCATCCCGAGGCTGGTGTCGTTCAGCACGACGAAGGTCGGGGCGACGCCGTGGTCGACGGCGGTCTCGACGCTGGTCATCGTCATCGCGAAGCCGCCGTCGCCGGCGACGCCGATTACGTCGCGGTCGGTCGCGATGGCCGCCGCGACGGCTGCCGGCGTCGCCCAGCCCATCGCGCCGACGCCGCCGCTGCCGAAGTACGTCCGCCGGGCCGGCGTCCGGAGGTAGTTGAGCAGCCAGAAGCGGTTGTTCCCCGAATCGGCCGTGACGACGGTACCGGGGTCGACGACGGCTTGAATCTCCTTGGCCGCCCGCTGGGGCTTGATAGGGCTGGCGTCCGACTCGCAGGCCGGCGCGTGAAACGACTCCCGCGCCTCGGCGGCCCGCTCGCGGGCCCACTCGCCGCGGGCGTTCGCTGGCAGGGCCTCGCGGAGGTCCGCGAGGCTGTTGGCGGCGTCGCCGACGAGCCCCACGTCGGCAGGGTACACCCACCCGGCGTTCCGCGTGTCGACGTCGGCGTGGATGATGAACTGCTCGTCCGGGCGGATGAACGACGGCGCCTGCCAGTTGGTGTCCATCGGGTTGAGCCGCGACCCGACCACCAGCAGGACGTCCGCCTCGGCGACGACCCGGTTTGCGCCCTCGTGGCCGAAC
Source organism: Halobacteriales archaeon QH_10_70_21 (assembly GCA_003021325.1). The sequence goes on along the minus strand of PXQM01000017.1, from coordinate 27,337 downwards.
GACCCGATGACGCCGGCGGCGAGGTCGTGGGTCTCCGGAATTGTCGACTTCCCGAGGTAGGAGGTGGTGACCGCGGCGCCGGCCGCCTCGGCGACCGCTTCGAGTTCGTCGTACGCGCCGCTGGCGTTGACGCCGTCGGACCGCGACTCCGACGAGCCCCCGCTCGCGTGGACGCCGTTGCCGGCGATAATCACCGGCCGGTCGGCCTCGGCGAGCGCCTCGGCGGCGGTCTCGACGTCGCCGGCCTCCGGCCTGGCCGCCCAGTTCTGAACCTGCTCCTTGCCGTCCCACACCGGCGGCACGGGGTCGTCCGGCATCGGTTCGGTGACGGCGTCGCCGTCGAGGACCACCGCGGTCGGGCCGGGCCGGCCGGCGGTCGCGTGCTTGAACGCCAGCTGGAGGCTGCGCACCGTCTCCGTCGGCGACCGGGGGAACCAGTGCTCCTTCGTGTAGGCCGACAGCGCCGCCGGCAGGTCCAGACCGCCGTAGTCGCCGCGGGCCTGCTGGTAGGGCGCAAGCGTCGAGTAGTCGCCGCGCTCGCTGGCCTCGGTGATGACGACCATCGGCGAGGACGCCAGCCGGCCCTCCATCTGGCCGATGGCGCCGAGGCTCCCGATCCAGGGCCCCTGCCCCGCGAGCACGCCCGGGCTGCCCGTGAGTCGGCCGTACAGCTCGGCCATGACGCTGGCCTCCCGCTCGTCGCGCGGCCGGACCATCTCGACCTCGGAGTCCGGGAGGTGGTCGAACAGCTCGATGACCCGTCCGCCGGGGTAGCCGAACACGTACTCGACGCCCTGGGTCTCCAGCTCCTCGACCAGCCGCTCGGCGGCGCACGGCGTCTCTCGGTGGTATCATGGCGTCGGATACCGCGTCTTCGCCAGTCAGTGTGTTAACCCTTGCTGGTGACCCGACGACGGGGCCGGCGGGTCGCCACATCGGCCGTGGCGGCGGTCCCGTCAGCCGGTCGGCCACTCGGGGTCCCGGTCCTCGAGGAAGGCGTCGATGCCCTCCTGTGGGTCGCCGGTCGCGAACAGCTGGGCGAACAGCTCGGCCTCGTACTCGATGCCGGCCTCGAGGTCCATCCGCGAGGCGGCCTGGATCGACCGCTTGGCGTACTCGAGTGCGACCGGGCTCTTGTCGGCCATCGCGGCGGCGAGGTCGTAGACCGCCTCGTCGAACCCGTCGTCGCCGTGGACCTCGTCGACGAGGCCGATGTCGGCGGCCTCGCCGGCGTCGACGAGTTCGCCGGAGAGGATGAGCCGCATCGCCTGCCCCTCGCCGACGAGCCGTGGCAGCCGCTGGGTGCCGCCGCCGCCCGGGATGAGCCCGAGGTTTATCTCGGGCTGGCCGAGCTTCGCGTCCTCGTGGGCGATGCGGACGTCGCAGGCCTGGACGAGCTCGCAGCCGCCGCCGAGCGCGTGGCCGTTGATGCGGGCGATGACGGGGACCGGAAGCTCGTCGACCCGCTCGTACACGCGCGGCCGCTTGCTCGCCTCGCGCTGTTCGAGCATGTCGCGCTCCCGGAGCTCGGTCACGTCCGCGCCCGCGACGAACGCACCCGTGCCCTCTGCGCCCGTGAGGACCACGACGCGGACGCCGCTGTTCTCGACGGCGTCGAGCACCGTCCTCAGCTCCGCCCGGAGCTGTCCGTCGAGCGCGTTGCGGGCGTCCGGACGCGAGAGTTCGACGGTCGCGACCCCGTCGACGCGGTCGCCGACCCTGGCGACGACCGTCTCGCAGTCGGCGGCGGCGGACTCGACCGACATCAGGCGGCCCTCCGGCGGCGACGGGCTCGCTCGACCGTGCGACTCGACCACTCGAGCGCGGCCGGGGTCCGCGCGGACGGCGGGCGGACGCGGCCGGTGTTCCGATGGGGCTCCTGCATCATCCGAAGGCTGCACGGTGGTCCGCAAAAAGGCGTTGCCGGCCCACCCGTCACCGGCCGGCGGCGGTCCGGAGCGGGGCTCCGGACGACGGCCGCCTCAGGCGAACTTCTCGAAGGGCTGCTCGCAGTCGTGGCAGTAGTGCATCGACCGACAGAGCGACGGGCCCTTGGGGTGCTCGCGGTCGGTGTTCTCCGAGCCGCAGTAGGGGCACTCCGCGGACTCGAACTCGCCGGACGTCTCGACGCTCGGGTCCCTGCGCATGGTCACACGCTCAGCCCGAACTCCCGGAGCGATTGCTTGCCGTGCTCGGTCACCATCTCGACGGTCCAGCCGGGCGACCAGACGACGTTGACGTCGACGCTCTCGACGCCGTCGACGTCGCCGACCGACCGAAGCACCTCGCTGATGAGCATGTCCCGGGCGGGACAGCCGGTGTATGTCAGCGTCATGTCTATCTCGGCGGTCCCGTCGTCGACCTCGACGCCGTAGATGAGCCCGAGGTCGACGATGGAGATGGGCATCTCGGGGTCCTCGACCCGGTAGAGCGCCTGCCAGACGTCGCGTTCGACGCCCGTGGCGCCGTCGCCCGTGGCCGGGACCTCGCCGTCGGCGCGGTCCTTCTCGTCGTACTCGAGGTCGTCGGCGGTCTCGTAGCTGGTGTACGCGCAGGCCGTCTCGGCGTCGCCGGGGTCGGGGCGCTCGTACTCGCTACTCATCGTCGTCCATGATGTGGGTCGCGTAGTCCCGCCCGAGTTCCTCGTAGGTCTCGGTCATCTCGTCGAACAGCGCCGGCCAGTGGTCGGTGTGGTCGCCGTCGCGGCCGGCGTGGTCCGGCAGGTCCGCCGGGGGGACGTGGCCGTCGGGCCCTTCGTGGCGGTCGAGCGAGGGCACCTCGAGTCCGACGTCCCCGAGGCCCGCCTGGACGCGGTCGTGCCACGCCTCGCGGAGGGCGACGAGCGACTCCTCGCGGACGCCAATCTCGACGATGCGGGCCTCGGTGGCCTCGTCGACGGGCTCGAACAGCGTCAGCGCGTGCGGGTACAGCCGGTCGAGGGCGGCCTGGAAGCGCTCGCGGCCCTCCTCGTCGCCGGCGAGCCGTTCGAGCCAGTTCTCGGCGTACTCCAGGTGGTACTCCTCCTCGGCGAGAACCTTGCCGACGCGGTCCCGGATCGGGCCGAACGAGGAGCCCTCGAGCGCGCCCAGCCGGACGTCCTCCGCGACGTCGTAGAGGTAGCCCCGGACGACGGCGTCGGCCCAGTCGCCCTCGGCGAACGGCTGCTCGACGAGGGTGCTGTGCCGGAAGTCGTCGACCGCGCGCTCCCAGATGAGGTCGGTCTCGTCGTAGCCGAACCGCTTGAGCACCTGGTACCACAGCCGGCCGTGGCCCAGCTCGTCCTGGGCGATGTTCGCCAGCGAGATGTCCGACTCCAGGGTCGGCGCGCGGACCTGCCACTCGGTGTAGCGCTCGGCGACGACGAGTTCGTCGTCGGCGAGCCGGAACAGCTGGGCCTCGACGGCCGCCGCCTCCTCGTCGGAGAGCTCCTCGACGCCGGCGAAGTCGGCGTCCTCGGCGGCTGCCATCAGATGTCACCCCGCTTGCGTTCGGCCTCGGTCTGCTCGCGCTCGGAGGCCTCGACCTCCTCGGCCGCCGGCTCGATGTTGTACGTCTGGGCGAACCGGTAGGACTTGTCCGTCGTCCCGCCGAACGTCGCGTCCTCGGTGTCGATTTCGCCGACCTCCTCCTGCGGGACGACCCAGAGGCTGTTCGTCGGCTTCCGGCGGCCGTGCTGCACCTCCGCGAACAGGAGCGCCATCTCGCGGTCCGGCGCGTGCACGTTGCCACAGTGGGTGTGGTAGTCGCCGGCGGACTCCTGGCGGAACACTTCCCATATCATGGTCAGTCGGCCGCCTGCTGGCTGCGGCCTCCGGCGGCGAGGGCCTCGCGGTCGTCCAGCACGTCACGCACCCACTCGACGGCCTCCTGGGCCTGCTTCCGGGCGTCGATCTGGCCGACCCCCGGCTCGTAGTCGTTCTTGGCGATCCGGAAGAACTCGTCCCAGTCGAGGTCGTCCTCGACGACGTCGTAGGTGCCGTCGTCGTTCTCCCGGATGCGGGGCTCGTCTGGAATCTCCAGGCCGTACGTCCGGGCCTTCGGCAGGTAGGAGTTGAGGAACGCGTTCCGCAGCTCGTCGTTCGTCATCGTCTTCAGCCCGACGTCGGCCGCGAAGTCGTGGTGCGTCGACGCGTCGTCCGTCGGACCGAAGAACTGGAGGATGCGCGGCCACCACTCCTCGAAGGCCTCCTGGGTCATGCGCTGCTCCTTCCGCGAGCCGTTCATGAGCTCCGAGAGGATGTGCTCGCCGTGCTTGACGTGGAAGCCCTCCTCGAAGCAGATCTTGTCCATCGCGTGGGCGTACGGCTCCCAGCTCGACCGCTTCAGCGTGGCCTGCCGCCGCATCGCGGCGCCGTCGACGAAGAACGCGATCATCGGCGTCTCGACCCAGTCGGTCATGGGGTAGTGGAAGCAGTTCAGGAACTTGCCCCGTCCCTCGGCGAGGTCGTCCAGCATCTCCTCGCGCGTCTTGATGCCGAGGGATTCGGCGGCCCGGTAGAGCATCTGGCCGTGGCCGATCTCGTCTTGGACCTTGGCGCTGAACGCCATCTTCCGCTCCAGGCTCGGCGCCTTGCGGATGAACGGTCGCTCCAGGTACGCCCCCATGATCTCGCTGTTGGCGTGGAACTCGAGCATCCGCGTCGCCGCCTTGCGGTACTCCTCCGGCAGGTCGTCCTTGGGACTGAACTCCCGGGGTCCCGCCCGTTGTTTGACCTCATCGATGTTCATGATTCATCCTTCCGTACGGAACGTCGTATCATACGCGTTATGCAGCCTATAGACTGGTTTTATAAACAGCCGCGCCGTACACGGGGCAATGATCGAGGACTGCCTGATGACGGAGTTCCGGGTGGAGGGCGACGACTGCCCGCTGGCCGCCGCCACGCGCGAGGCGGGCGTGACGGTCGACGCCGCCCCGCCGCTGTTGCGGGAGGACGGCAACGTCCTCCTGCGGTTCAGCGCGCCGCCGTCGGCGGCGCTTTCGGCCGCGCTGGACGACGACGACCGCGTCCGCTACCTCTACCGGGCCGAGTCCGGGGGCCGGTACACCTACCGGTGTCTCTCCCTGCACCCCTGCGTGGTCCACGAGCTCGTCGACACCGGGTTCATGGTGGAGTCGCTGACGTACAGCGACGGGAGCGTCGTCCTGCAGGGGGCCGTCGTCGGCTACGACGTCCTCACGGAGGTGCTCGAGGCGGCGGGCCGCACCGTCGGCATCCCCCTCGAGCGGGTGTACACGATGCGGCCGACCGACGACGACCCCGTGGAGTCGCGGTGGAACCTCACGCCCGCCCAGACCGAGAGCCTCCGGCGGGCCCTCGAGATGGGGTACTTTCGGGTGCCGCGCGGGGCGACTGCGACCGAGGTCGCCGAGGCGCTGGACATCAGCAAGACCGCGTTCCTCGAGCGACTCCGTCGCGCCCAGGCGTCGGTGTTCGCCGCGATGTTCCCCGACGTGGCGGACGGGAGCGGCGGCGCGGAGTGACCCACGGGCGGCGCCCCCGTGGGAGTTCGGCGCCCGGCCCGCAGTCGCGGGAAACGGGCGCTGAGACGGCCACAGGGATTTTATTTCGGCTGGGCGTCGGTCGACACATTCAATGGCCGACGAGGGAGACGACCGACCCGTTTCTACGACCTTCGAGGGGGCCGCTGGGACCGAGCGGTTCGACTCCCGGTTCGAGTGGACGCCAGCGGACCGCCCGGCCCGCCCGACGGCGTACTTTGCGGCGGCACTCCCGTACGCGGTCGGCTCCGTTCTCGCCGTCGGAATCGTCGTCCCGCTCGTCAGCAACGCCGCTGCGATCGCGAACGTCGACGGAGAGGCCACCGTGGACCCCAGCGCGCTGAACCCCTTCGACGACGGCGAGACGGGCGGCGGCGAACTCGGGGCGGCGACGCCGACCCCGACGCCCCAGCCGACCGACACTCCGACGGAGCCGACGGACTCGCCGACGGCGACCGACATGCCGACACCCCCGGCGAACGTGACGACGCCGCTCCCGGTGCTCGACAACGCGACCGAGGTGCCGGAGCTCGACCCGGGGTCCGACGAGACGGGCACGCCGGAGCCGACAGCGACGGACTGTGATGGCACGATCTGTATCTGATTTCAACCGCTGCCAACCGCGCTGAGAACCGTTCTTCGGCCGGCGATAAATCCGATTCAGTCGCTGCCCGACGTGGCTTCGATCTACCTCATTTACGGGAGAAATCCTCAGCGGCGAGTGTCAGAATCACCCGTCGACCGCCGGCCGCGACTGTTCGGCGCGTGTTCGAATCATTGTACTGACGCTATCTGCCCCCTCAGCTTCTCGTCTCGATGTCGGGCTGCGGGGGCGCCTCGCTGCGGTCCGGGGTGGCGGCGCCCGGCGGCCACTCGGACGGGAGCGCGTCGGCGTCCCGGAGGCGCTGGATGGCCCTGTGGCGGGTGACGGCGAGGGTAATCCGGTTCGCGAGCAGCGTGTAGTGCTCGGTGCCGGTCTCCTTCTGGATGTAGTCGGTCGCGCCCGTGCTCATCGCCTGCTCGACGATCTCCTCGCCGCACTCGCTCGTGAACAGGATGAAGGGCAGCCACGGGTACTCCTTCCGCAGCGACCAGCAGAGATCCAGCCCGTCGCACTCGGGCATGTTGTAGTCACTGACCACGCAGTCTATCTGTTCGTTCTCGATTCGCGCCGAGACGCTCGTCGGGTCGGACTCGCTGCGGACCGAGATGGAGTCGTCGACCCGCTCGAGGAACTCTGCGGTGAGGTCGCGGATGGCGGCGTCGTCGTCGACGTGTAGCACCTGGATGTCCTGGAACATTATGATGGGGTCCGGCGGCCGGCTGTGCGGGGCGGGCGGTCGCTGGCACCGTGCGGGGCCACGCTCGGAGGATTACGCGTCGGCCAGCTCCTCGCTGATGGCCTCGTGGCACTCCTCACAGAGGGGTACCTCGTCGTGGCTGGTGTTCCGGACCATGAGGTCGTACGGCTCGGCGTCCGGGGCGCCACAGTTGACGCAGTTACTTTCCATGCACCCCTGTACGGCATCCCGTCAGATAAAACAACGGGACGTTTCGGGGCCCGACCGCGTCGGCGGGGCGGCGGCGCCGTCGCGTCGTTCGCGACGCCGCACTCCGGCGGCCGTCCGCGGCGCTCGACCCCGCGACCGTCGCTGCGGCCTCATGGGAGCACGGCCGCGACGTCCTGGAGTGCTGCCACGTCGACGTACTGCGGGAGAACGTGGACGATGGCCGCCGCGGTCGCGAGTTCGATTGCCGTGACGACGAGCGTGACAACGTTGGCGTACTTGCTCGACGTGGCGACGCCCGCCGGAAAGCCGAACTCCTCGCTCCAGAGGGGATAGAACAGCGCGATGCCGCGGGTACTCCCGAGGACGTCCAGCACGTAGTGGGTGAGGACGCCGATCCACACGTACGCGAGGTTCCCGAAGACGAGCGGGAACGCAACGAAACCCGCCAGAATCGGGAGGTTGTGCAGTGTCTTCCGGTGCTTGCCGAAGGCCGTGTCGACGTCCGGGAACAGCGCACCGAGGGTCACCGGGACGATGACGACGACGACGACGCGGAGCGTCGCGAGGGTCCCGGACGGCTCGAGAATGAACCCGAGGCCGACCCCGAGCAGTACAGCGTTGAGGACGTGTCCTTCCTTGTTCATCGAGCGGGTCGACGACCCGACTCGTTAAAAGGGTACTCGCCACGCCACTCCGCGGGCGGGCTCACACGAATACGTCGCAGTCCTTTTCGGGTCGCCGCCGACCCGCACCGGCGGTGACCGGTGCATCGTTACGACAATCCGTCTCGGTCGGGCGCCGCGGCGGCGAGCAGGTCCTCGAGCGCCTGCTCGGCTATCCGGCGCTTGATTTCGGTCCGGCTCCCGTCGAAGACGTACCGCTCGACGGTACACGCCGAGTCGCCGGTGCCCCACGGGGCGGCGCGGGCGACGCCGACGTAGACGGTCCCGACCGGTTTCTCGTCGGTCCCGCCGGTCGGGCCCGCGATGCCGGTCGTCGAGAGGCCCCAGGTGACGCCGGCGCCGTCGCGGGCCCCTCGAGCTTGGCGTCGTAGCTGTAGGTGACAGACGAGCGGTCGAAGTAGTCGCTGGATCCCGGGACGTCCGTGACGAGCGAGCCGACGAGGCCGCCGGTGCACGATTCGGCGACGGCGACGTACTCGCCGCGGTCGCGGAGGACGTCGCCGACGCGTTCCTCGATGGCCATGCCGGCAGGAGGCTCCCCGTCCTCTTGAACCCGTCCCTGCGGCGAGGCCGTTCCGTCCGCACGGTGAAAGCGTTAGACCGACGTGGCCTCCGTCCCGACGGGGGGTATGGACGACTACGACCGGCCCCTGTTCTTCCACCTGATGGAGTACGCGGCCGCAGCGGAGCGAGACGTGGTCGACATGGTCTCGGGCAACCCCGACTGGGAGGCGCCCGAGCCGCTCCGGACCGGGCTCGCCGAGTACGCAAACGAGCGCGTCGACGCGTTCCAGTACCCGCCCAGCGAGGGCCTCCGGGAGCTCCGTGAGGAGATCGCGGCCCGGCGCGGCGTCGACGTCGAGCGGGTCATCGTCACCAACGGCGCCGGCGAGGCGAACTACCTCGCGACGGCCTGCGCCCTGGAGGCGCTCGACGGCGAGGAGATGCTGCTCACGGACCCCGTCTACCCCTACTACCAGGGCCGGACGAAGATGCTCGGCGCGACCCCCCGGTTCGTGGCCGCAGAGCCGGACGGCACGCTCGACCCCGACGCCGTCCGGGCGGCGGCCAGCGACGACACCGCAGCCATCGTCGTCAACTCGCCGAACAACCCGACGGGCGCGGTCTACGGCCGCGAACTGAAGCGGGAGCTCGCCGACGTCGCGGAGGCGAACGACGCGCTTTTCATCTCCGACGAGGTGTACGACCACTTCGTCTTCGAGGACGACGCCTTCGCCACCGCCCTCGAGTTCGACTCCGAGGGGGTCGCGGTCACGAACTCCTTCTCGAAGTCGATGGCCGTCACGGGCTTCCGGGTCGGCTACGCGGTCCTCCCGGAGTGGCTGATGGACGCCGCCCGGACCCGCCACATGCTCGTCAACGTCGCCGGCTCCCGGCCCGCACAGCGGGCGGTGCTCGAGGCCCTCCGAGAGACCCCGGCGGAGTACTACGAGGCCAACCGGCGGCTGCTCGCGGAGCGCATCGACGCCTTCTGTGCGGCGCTCGACGAGGCCGGCGCCGAGTACACCCGGCCGAAGGGCGGCTTCTACGTGATGGCGCGCTTCGACGGCTACCCCGGGACGCTGGAGAACACCGAACGCCTCATCGACGAGGCCGGCGTCGCGGGGATGCCGGGCGAGACCTTCGGCGAGTCCCGCGAGGAGTGGCTCCGGTTCGCCCTCGTGACGCCGCGGGCCGACGAGGCATGAGCGAACTCACCGTCGAGCCGGTCGAGTCCGTCGAGGACGCCGAGGTTCCGGCGGGCGTCGACGCCCCGGAGTACGTCCTCTACGGCGGGAAGGGCGGCGTCGGCAAGACGACCTGTGCGGCCGCGACGGCGCTGGCCAGCGCCCGCGACGGCACCCCGACGCTCGTGCTCTCGACGGACCCGGCCCACTCGCTGTCGGACACGCTGGAGACGTCCATCCCTGCCGAGCCGACGCGCATCCGGGAGGAGACGCCCCTCTGGGCGGCGGAGATAGACCCTGAGGCGGCCACCGACGGCCCGTTCGCGCCCGGCGAGGGTGCGGCGGCCGACGCCGGCGGTCCGGGCGGCGGCGATACGGGAATGGGCGGGATGGGCGAACTGCTCGGCGGCGGCGAGCACCCGCTGGCCGGCGGCGCGATGCCGGGCGCGGACGAGGCCGCCGCCGTCCAGCTGCTCCTCGAGTACCTCGACGACCCCCGGTTCGACCGCGTCGTCGTCGACACGGCGCCGACCGGTCACACCCTCCGCCTCCTGGAACTGCCGGACGTGATGGACTCGATGGTCGGGCGGCTGCTGGCCTTCCGGGAGAAGCTCTCGGGGCTGGCGGGCAGCCTCGGCGGGCTCTTCGGCGGCGGCGACGACGCCGACGTCGAGGAGGGCGTCGACGACCTGCGGGAGCTGTCGACGAAGATCGAGCGGCTGCGCGACGCGCTCGAGGACCCGACGCGGACCGACTTCCGCGTCGTGATGGTGCCCGAGGAGATGAGCGTCGTCGAGAGCGAGCGGCTGGTCAGCCGGCTCGGGGAGTTCTCCATCCCGGTCGACACGCTGGTCGTCAACCGGGTGAGCGAGGACCTCGCCGGCGTCGCCGGCTTCGACGAGGAGTGGTTCGTCGCCCCCGACACGGAGGACTGCGAGTTCTGTCGGCGGCGCTGGGAGGTCCAGCGGCGGGCGCTCCGGCGGGCCCAGGAGCTCTTCCGCGGCCGCGAGGTCAAGCGGGTGCCGCTGTTCGCAGCGCCGGTCCACGGCGAGGCGATGCTGGGCATCGTGGCGG
>PXQM01000017.1:14106-16788 GCA_003021325.1 Halobacteriales archaeon QH_10_70_21 | reverse complement strand
GCTGTAGGCACTGAACGCCGCCGCGCCCGCGAAGACCAGCGCGACGAGGAGGTGGAGCCCGACGATGACCGCCGAGCGAGGCTTCACGACCGTATTCGGCGCGCTCCGGGGTCAAACCCGTTTGCCAATGACGACGACGCGGAGGTCGTTGACGTTCGTGCCCGTCGCCCCCGTCCGGAGGAGCGCGTCCCGCTCGTCGAGGAACCGGTAGCTGTCGTTGTCGGCCAGCGCCGCCCTGGCGGCGGTCTCGTCCTCGATGTCGTCGACGATGGCACCGGCTGCGTCGGTCGCGCCGTCGCGGCCGTCAGTGTCGACCGCAGCCAGGACGACGCCGTCCGGCAGGTCGACCCCGGCGCCGACGGCGAACTCGAGGTTCGGCCCGCCGGTCCCGTCGCCGTCGACCGTGACCGTCGTCTCCCCACCCGACAGCAGCACGGCCGGCGGGTCGACGGGCGCGCCGGTGGCGGTGACCTCCGCGGCAACGGCGGCGTGGACCCGGCCCACCTCGCTGGCCTCGCCCTCGATTCGCGTCGAGAGGAGACACGGCTCGTGACCTCGCTCCGCTGCGACCTCGCCTGCGGCGTCGACCGCGTCGCGGCCCGACGCGACCACGTGCGTCTCGACGGCGACGTCGGGGGCGGGCTCCGGGGTCGCAGTCCGGAGCCGCTCGCGGACCGCCGTCGCCTCGACGTCGTACCGGTCCAGCACCGCCAGCGCGGCGGCCGGGTCGACCCGCTTTGGCACCGTCGGTCCGCTGGCGACGACCGCGGGGTCGTCGCCGACCACGTCGCTGACGAGGAGGCCGACGACCGTCGCCGGGGCGGCCGCCGCCGCGAGACCGCCGCCCTTGACATCCGAGCAGGCCCGCCGGACGACGTTCACCTCGTCGACCGGCGCGCCCGCAGCGAGGAGGGCCGCGGTCACCGTCGCGAGGTCGTCGGCCGAGAGGTCGCCCGCCGGCGCACAGAGCAGGGCGCTCCCGCCGCCGGTGACGGCGGCCAGGACGAGCGCGTCCGCGTCGGCCGCCTTGCCGCCCCCGAGCACGAGCACGTCGTCGTACGCCGAGAGGTCGTACTCGGCGTCGCGAACCCGGAGCGTCCCGTCCTCGAGTTCGCAGTGCCGTTCGACGGCCCGTGCCGGCCGGGCGGCCTCGATGCCGGCCGCCAGGCAGTCCAGCGCGAGTTCGCGTGCCGGCGACGCTGCGAGCGTCGAGCGGTCGGCGAACATCCTACGAGGTGAACGTCCGGACGGCGCCGAAGACGCGGTCCCGAATCGGGTCCGGCAGGTAGCTGGCGTACAGCAACAGCTGTGCGACGACCCCGACGACGTAGCGGGGCTCGGGGTCCGGCGAGACCGATGCCTCGACGATGGCCTCCGCGACCGCGGCCGGGGCAACTGCCACGGGGCTGTCGGCGCCGAACAGCGAGGCGTCCTCCTGGAACTCGTAGATGTCCCCGTAGGCCTCGGTCCGGCCCAGCCGCCCGATTTCGTCGTCGACGCGGTCGCGGAAGCTCGTCTCGACCGGACCGGGCTGGACGACGCTGACGTCGACGCCGAACGGCTCGACCTCCAGCCGGAGCGCGTCGCTGTACCCCTCGACGGCGTGCTTCGAGGCGGAGTAGGCCCCCATCCCCGGCGCCGCCAGGCGGCCGGCGACCGAGGAGACGTTGACGATGGTGCCGTCCTCGCGGGCCCGCATGTGCGGCAGCACCTCGCGGACGAGCCGGTGGGGGCCGAAGACGTTGACGTCGAACTGCCGCTCGAAGAGGTCCTGCTCTATGTCCTCGAGCGGTCCGTGCTGGCCGTAGCCGGCGTTGTTGACCAGGGCGTCGATGCGGCCCTCCTCCTCTATCACCCAACCGACGACCCGCTCTACGTCGTCCGGCTCGGTCACGTCCAGCGTCGCGATGTCGCAGCCCGCCTCGCCCAGCTGCTGGACGTCCGCCGGGTTTCGGGCCGTCGCGTAGACGCGCCACTCCTCGTCGAGAAAGGCGTGAGCCGTCGCCCGCCCGATGCCGGACGAACAGCCCGTTATCAGCACCGCCGGAATTGGCGCCGACCCGAGCTCGTAGCCCAGGTCCGGCGGGTCGTCGGCCCACGAGCCGTCCGCTAGCAGTTCGTCCGCCTCGTAGGCCAGGAGCCGGTCGTCGGCCGCCATCACGACCTCCCACTCCTCGGTCGTCGGCGCCTCGACGCCCACCGCGGCCCACACCGACTCGAGGACGCGCTCCTCGGCGCGCTCGAACGACTCGAACTCGGCCTTCACCGGTCGCGGCACGTCGCCCAGGTACGCCTCCCCAGCGTCGTCCAGCAGGCCGAGCAACTCGAGTCGCGGCCCGTGGTCGGCGAGTTCGCTCGCGACGTGCAGCGAGTGCTGGGCGACGCTGTAGAACCGGCGGCAGTGGCCACCGAACCGGCAGGTGTGCGCCAGCCCGCCGGCGATGTCCGCCAGCCGGACGTCCGCCGGGTCGGGGTCGAAGGGCTGGAACCCGCCGCCGGTGTACGTCTCCAGGAACGCGGTCGGGTCCGGCCTTGCCGGTTGGTTCGTCGGCGTCGACTTAACGGTACCTGGCGACGCGGACCCCAGACCGTATCGGGGGGTATGCGTATCGAACGAACCTGTGGACCGAGCATACGCCGGGCGAAGCGAGGCCTTTCACCAACGGCGAGGGTCGGAGACCC
>PXQM01000017.1:0-14067 GCA_003021325.1 Halobacteriales archaeon QH_10_70_21 | reverse complement strand
ACCGCGGGTAGGTCCCCACAGTGCCTGACTACGACGCGGTGCTGTTCGACAGCGACGGCGTGCTCGTCCACCCACCCGCGGCCGAGACCCAGACCGCCGCCATCCGGGCGGTCGGGATCGACGACCCCGCCGAGCGCCACGTCGACGCGCTCACGGCCGGCGTGACCGTCGACGTCCTCGAGGAGATCGGCGACGCGTACGGCGTCGACCCCGAACGGCTGTGGCTGGCCCGCGAGCGCCACGACGAGCGCTCGCAACTCGAGGCGTTCAGGGCCGGCGACCGGGACCGCTACGACGACGTCGACGCCGTCCTCGACCACCCGCTCCCGAGCGGCGTCGTGAGCAACAACCACCACAGCACGGTCGACTTCCTGCTGGAGTTCTTCGGGTGGACCGGGACGTTCGACACCTACTACGGCCGGGAGATGAGCGTCGAGAGCCTCGAGTTGAAGAAGCCGAACACCCACTACCTCGACCGCGCGCTGGCGGACCTCGACGCGGCGGCGGCGCTCTACGTCGGTGACAGCGAGAGCGACGTCGTCGCCGCCGACCGCGCGGGACTGGACGCAGCGTTCGTCCGCCGACCGCACGTTCGCGACGCCGACCTCTCGGTCGACCCCGACTACGAGGTCGAGAGCCTGCACGAGGTCGCGGCGCTGCTGGACGGCTGATACAGGCTGGCGTGGTCCGGCACAGCCAGGACGGAGCCCCCGGTAGCCCGAGTCACGGGGCCGCGCGTACGAACCCGCACCGACGAACGCGGTCAGGACTGTTCCTACGACCGCTCACAGCTCCGATTTCAGCTCGTCGGCGTACTGGTCGGCCAGCCGGGTCGGCCGCGGGAGCTTGTACCGCCCGCCGGTCGCCTCGACGAGGTCGACGGCCGTCTCGGCGGACAGCCGGTGCCCGGACGAGACGTACAGCGGGTTCACGGTCGTCGAGTCGGGGTACTGGCGGCTCTGGTAGGCGTGGCCGACCACCTCGCCGTCCGGCGTCGTCATCGAGCCGTCGGCCTCGATGGGGACGCGGGCGCCCTCCTCGAGGGCGTCGACCGGCCGGCGCGGCGTCCCACAGAGGAGGTTCTTGGCGACGCCGACGGCCGGACCGTCGAAGCAGACGCCGACGTGGGTCGCGATGCCGGCCTCCCGGAAGTGGACGCGACCGCTGCCGTCCAGCACCAGCAGGTCCGGGTCGACGTCGAGGTCCTCGAGCGCCGCGAGGATCGGTTCGCCCTCCCGGAACGCGAGCAGGCCGGGGACGTACGGGATGGACAGCGGCGTCACGGCGCCGGCCCGGGCGACGACCTCGCCGCGCCGGAGGACGACCACCGCCGAGACGGCCCGCTCCTCGAGGAACGCCTGGTCGACGCCGGCGACGAGCGCGTCACCCGACCGGACGTCGGCCGGCTCGATGCCGGCGTCGTCGGCGAAGACGGCGGTATCGGCGATGTCGTGCTGCATCGCCTCCATCTCCTCGCGGGACAGGGAGGCGTCGGGCCGGAACCGCTCGCGGACGAGTTCCATCAGGGTCGGCGCCCGGGGCCGCCGGGACCGCCGGGGCCGCCGGGACCGCCACCGCCGCGTCCGGGGCCGAGGTTCAGTTGCTGGGGGCCGCGGCCGACCTCGTGCTTGATCCGGTTGCCGTACCAGAGCCCGATGAAGAGGCCGACGAGGTGGGCGAAGTGTGCGACGCCGCCCAGGAGGCTGCTTCCGGTCGTATTGGCGGCGACGAGAAACAGCGAGCCAGCGGCGACGAGGATGGTCAGCGTCCGGACGGACATCGGGATGACGAAGAACAGCAGCACCCTCAGGTCGGGGGCCGTCAGCGAGAGGACGCCCATGATGGCCATGATGGCGCCGGAGGCACCGAGGACGGCGACCTGCTCGCCGGTCGCCAGGCCGAGGCCGACCTGTCCGAGGCCGGCGGCGATGCCGGCACCGAAGAACAGGAGAGCGAACTTCCTCGAGCCGACCTGGCGCTCGACGATGGGGCCGAAGAAGTACAGCGCGATGCCGTTGAACAGCAGGTGCGTGGCGCCGCCGTGAGCGAAGATGGAGACGAACCACGTCCAGACGAACTCCGGATGTTCTGTGGTGAGCGTGAAGATTCGTCCCCACGTGGTGGTCGCCGGGTTCTGGCCAGGTCCGGGGACGCGGATACCCACGACCGGGGCTATCAGGTACTGGAACGCGAAGACGATGACGGATACCGCCAGGAACAGGTAGGCGACGTTCCCCCGGACGTACCCGAGCGGCCCGCCGGGGCCGGTGTCGACGCCGAACCGCGAATCGCTGCCCGCCGACCGCCCGGCCCCCACGGAGTCGTCGAAGCCGCTGTCGAAGACCGCGTCCGGGTCGTTCCACTGTTGGAGGCCGGGACAGCTATGATTCTCCGGCAGCCGGTGGTCGCTGCAGTAGGTCCCGCCGCAACTCCCACAGTTGTACGGCATGTTGACCTCCTCGCCGCACACGTCGCAGGTCGCCATTGCCAGCGATAGCCGTCGGGCAAGCAAAGTCGTTGGGATGTTTCGCGGCAAGAGCGAACGAGCGCGAGCCGCGGATGGCCGTGCGCGCCTGCTGTGCCGGAAGACACTTGCCGGACAGTCGTTTGAGGGGTCGACATGAGCCCGCCGACCAGACGACGCCTGCTTGGCAGCCTGGTCGCAGCGTTGTCGGCCGCCGGGTGCGCCGAGCGGGCCGGTCACGACCCGGTACTCCGAATCCGGAACTATGCCCAGGAGTCCATCGAGGTTCAAATCACGGTCTACCGGCGGTGTCGACCACGAGGGAACTCGAGGTGTTCACCGCCGAGGACCAGTACCGGGTCGTCGTCGAACGGGCGGACCGCTCCGTGGAGTTCCCGACCCGGCCGACTTGCGAGGATGCGTCGACGATCGTGACCCTGCGTCCCTCCGGGCACGTCGAGTACCACGTGGAGTTCTGCGAGGGAAACGACCGCTCGGGGAGTTCGCGCCCGTCGTGACGGTTGAGGCGAGTCGTCACGGCCCTTGACAATGGCGTGTGGCGATTATTATTTGCGCCTCCGGGCCGAACACCGGGACGTGCAGGAGTACGAGCGAAAGCAGTTGCTCGAGCGCATCGGCCGCGAGAGCGCGACCCTCGGCGTCGACATCCCCGAGCGCATCGACGTCCAGGGAACGGAGGTCGAACTCCAGGAGTTCGTCTTCGAGATCAAGCGCCGCGACACGGTGCCGCCGGGCGAGCGCGAGCGCGTCGAGCAGGCGAAACGGAACCTCCGGCGCGAGCGACTCGAGCGCAAGGAACGCATCGAGGAGGGGGCGGTCTCCTTCGAGGAGGGCGAGACGCTGGCCGACGCCATCATCGGCATCGACCGCGCGCTGGAGGCGCTAGAGGGCCTCGGCCGCGAGTCCGTCGAGGCCGAGGCCGAGCGCCAGGAGGCCGCGGACAAGAAGCGCTGGATGAAATTCCTCAAGCAGGCGCTGGGACACGAGGACGAGGGCCCGCAGGTGCGGGGTCCATGAGCCGGAACGCCGAGGTGGCGGCCCGGCTCGAGGAGATGGCCGACCACCTCGAGGCCCGCGACGTCGACTACAAGCCGAACAGCTACCGCCGGGCCGCCGACAGCATCCGCGCCCACACCGTCGACGTCGAGACCCTCCTCGAGGAGGGCGGCGAAGACGCCCTCACCGAAATCGACGACGTCGGCGACGCTATCGCCTCGAAGACGGCGGAGTACCTCGAGACCGGCTCGATCGGGGAACTCGACGAGCTCCGCGCGGAGCTACCCGTCGGGATGGACGCCCTGACGGCCGTCGAGGGGGTCGGCCCGAAGACCGTCGCCTCGCTGCACGAGGCGCTGGGCGTCGAGACGCTCGACGACCTCGAGACGGCCGCCGAGGCCGGCGAGGTCCGGGACGTGAAGGGGTTCGGCCCGAAGACCGAGTCGAACATCCTCGAGAACGTCCCGTTCGCCCGCGAGTCGCGGCAACGGAGCCTGCTCGGGGCGGCCCGGCCGGTCGCCGACCGGCTGGTCTCGTACTTCGAGTCGGTCGACGCCATCGAGCAGGTAGAGACCGCCGGGTCGCTCCGGCGCTGGCGGGCGACCATCGGCGACGTCGACGTCCTCGTCGCCAGCGCCGACGGCGAGGCCGTCGTCGACGCCTTTGAGGCGTGGGACGGCACCGACCGGGTCATCGAGGCCGGCACGAACAAGGCCAGCGTCCGGTCGGACGGCCTGCGGGTCGACGTCCGCGTGGTCGCGCCCGGGGAGTTCGGCGCCGCCCTCCAGTACTTCACCGGCAGCAAGGACCACAACGTCGCCGTCCGGAACCGGGCCATCGAGCAGGGCCTGAAGCTCAACGAGTACGGCGTCTTCGACGTCTCCGACCCGGGTTCGGACGGCTCGCCGGAGTCGTCCAACGCGGACGACCCGGACGCCGACCAGCGCGCCGGCGAGCGCGTTGCCGGGGAAACCGAGCCAGGCGTCTACGAGGCCGTCGACATGGCGTGGGTGCCGCCGGAGCTCCGCGAGGACCGCGGCGAGGTCGACGCCGCAGCCGCCGGCGACCTCCCGGACCTCCTCTCGATTGCCGACGTGAACGGCGACCTCCACTGCCACACCGAGTGGTCCGACGGGGAGCCGACGGTCGCCGAGATGGTCGCCGGCGCCGCCGACTTCGGCCACGACTGCGTCGCCATTACCGACCACGCGACCGGCCCGGGGATGGTCGGCGGCGTCGGCCTCGACGACGGCCGGCTCCGCGAGCAGCTCGACGAGATACGGGCGGTCGCCGCCGATGCCGACGTCGACGTCTTCGCCGGCGTCGAGGCGAACATCGGCGCCGACGGGTCGGTCTCCGTCGCCGACGACGTGCTGGCGGCGCTGGACTGCGTCGTTGCATCGCCGCACAGCGGCCTCGACGGCGACGGCACCGACCGCATCGTCGCCGCCATCGAGCACCCCGAGGTCGACATCATCGGCCACCCGACCGGCCGGAAGCTGAACCAGCGTCCGGGCCACGACATCGACATCGAGCGGGTGGCCGAGGCGGCCGCCGAGCACGGCACCGCACTCGAAATCAACGCCAACCCCCACCGGCTGGACCTCCGCTCCAGCAACGTGAAGGTCGCCGTCGAGGCCGGCGCGACCATCAGCATCAACACCGACGCCCACCGGCCGCGCTCCTACGAATACGTCCGCTACGGCGTCCACACCGCCCGCCGGGGCTGGTGTGAGCCCGCCGACGTCCTCAACTGCCGGGACGCCGACGGCGTCCGCGAGTTCCTCGGCCTTCGATGAGCGACGACGGGGGTCAGGTTCGACCCGAAACGGACCGACTGCTGCTCGACGTCATGCTCGGCAAGCTCGCCGTCTACCTCCGGATGTGCGGCTACGACGCGGCCTACGCCGGCGACCTCGGCGTCGAGGCCGACGACCGGCTCCGCGAACTCGCCGACTCGGAGGGCCGCGTCCTCCTGACCCGCGACGAGGCGTTCGCGGCGCGGACGGACGGCGCCCTCCTGCTCGCCGGGCGGGCGGTCGAGGACCAGCTGGCCGAACTCTGCGAGGCCGGCGTGCGGCTGGCTCTCGACGACGAGCCGGCGCGGTGCGGGCGGTGCAACGGGCCGGTCGGGGCGGTCCCGGCGGACGCCGGGACGCCCGAGTACGCGCCGTCGCCGGCCGACGTCGACTGCTGGCGGTGTCGCGACTGCGGGCAGGTGTTCTGGAAGGGGAGCCACTGGGAGCGGGTGGCCGCCACCCTGGAACGGGTGACGTAGACCGGGCGGCCCGAGAGGGCCGCCGGTTCAGCCGAGGAGCCCAGGCCTCCAGCCCGAACAGCAGCAGCAGGTACACCAGCTGGCCGGCGACGAAGTGGCCGTGCTCGACGGGGAAGCCGGCCATCAAGCCGCCCTGCCAGGCGCCGGTCCAGAAGAAGAACATCCGGATGCTCCCCATCAGCGCGGCGAACCGGAACAGCACGCCGAACAGCAGTGCCAGCCCGATGAGTATCTGCCCGAACATCACGAGCGGGTCGAGTATCGCCGTGTACTCGGCGAAGAACAGGAAGGCGCCCTTCAGCGGGTTCGCCTCGGCGATCCCGTGGACGAGGTACCCCTCGGCACTGAAGCCGCCGGCGTTCGTCCAGCCGCCCTCCGCGAGCTTCTCGAGCCCTGCCTGGAGGAACACCCAGGCCGAGCAGCGAGTACGACAGCCACGTCTCGGAGTATTCGAGGTCCGTTTCGCGCCCGAAGAAGCCGGCTTCGAGCTTCCGTTCGGGCGGTTCCGTTGACTGGTTTGCTCACCTCTACAGTCGGAAGTGGTCGCCGGGACGGATTATACGCTCGTGCCGAATCCTGCGAGATGAGACCGCTCCGAAGAATTAATGGGGAGAACGGGGTATCCAGGCGGCGCCGGCTCACCGGCTCGTGTTCGGCGTCCACTCGTCGCAGGCCTCCATGTCGTCCATCTGCTCGCCGTGGAGCCCGCAGTACGGCACCATGCCCTCGTCCGTACGGACGTACTTGAAGTGAGTGCAGTTGCCGCAGTACGTGTCGCCGAGCGGCTCGGCCGGGTCGTCGGTGAGGAGTTCCGCGTCGTCGGTCGTCGCGCCGCCGTCGGTGACGCCCGGAGCCGCGTCCCGTCCCGAGGGGCTCTCGAAGCCGGCGTTCCGACCCGAGCGCCCCGACGACGCGGTCGAGCGGTCGCGCGAGCTTCGATTGGTCTGGGTCTCGACGTTCCCGTCGGGGGTCGCGCCGAGCACGCCGATGCCGCCGAGCTTCCCCCTGAGGTCGTCGTTCGACACCTCGACGACGCGCGTCTCGCCCTCCCTCGTTACCTCGAGCTTGACGGTACCGCCGGGGTCGTTGCGCGCCTTGAAGTTCGCCACGGCGACGAACAGACACCAGGTCGTGACCAGGGTCCCCAGAAAGTACACGGCCGAGACGACGAGCGTCATCGACTCGTTGCCGCCGCCGGTGACCCAGTCGACCGGGTACGCGTTGTTGAACAAGACAACACCAGCCAGGCTGACCGCGGCGCCCACGACCGCGGCGGCGGTAGGACCGCGCCGACCCCGAACAGCGCGACGCCGGCGTACAGCCGCCGGAGGCTGGCCCCGTTGCCTCCCTCGTAGACCTCCGTGAGGCTAGCCATACGGGGCTCTTCCGTCGCTACACATAAAACACCCCGTCAGACGCACGCAAGACGCCTCTCGTGCCGGAAGCCGGGCGATCCGGGGCCGCGCCGTCGGGGACGACCCGTCACTCGCCGGGGTCGCGGATGGCAGCCTCGGCCGCCGCCAGGGCCGCCTCGGCGTCGAAGGCGTCGATGACGGCCTCGAGCTCTGCATCGTCGGCGCCGGCCAGCTCGCGAGCGTGCTCCGTCACGTTCGGCAGCGCGCGGATGAGGTTGTCGACGATGGGGACCGACGCCGTCTTCGCCGACCGCGAGAGTGGGTTGAGGTCGACCACCAGCTCGGTCTTGCCCATCGCGGCGAGCGCCTCGGCGCGGTCGCCGTCCTCCAGCGGGACGAGCACTACGTCGGCGCTGCCGATGCCGTCGGCGTCGACCTTTGCTCGCTCGTGGTCAAGCCCCGGGATGCGGCCGTCGGCCGCCAGCCCCAGCACCTCCTCGGCGCCGTGCTCCCGCATGTGGGCGGCGGTGCGCTCCATCCGTTCCTCGGTGCGGTTGAAGAGGTTGACCTCGATGTCGGCGCCGGTGACCTCGGCCAGTTCGACGGTCGCCTCGGGCGCCAGCGCCGCGACGTTCCCGTTGACCGACAGCACCGCCCGGTCGGCCCGCAGGAGGTGGGCGGCCGCGGCCCGCTCGGCGGCGTCGGCGCTCGGCAGCGTCCGCTCGCCCAGCAGGTAGTCGAATGCTTCGCCGCGGCCCTGCGCGATGAGCCCCTGCCTCGAGGTGATGCCCTTCTCGACGCCCGCCTCGATGCGGTGCCGCAGCAGCAGCGATTCGTACCTGGGATGGGACTCCGGCACGTCGACGTCGGTCATGGGCGTCGGTGGGCGACCGGCGATGAAAAGCGTCCCGTTCTCCCGGCCGCTCGGGTGCCCCCGGCGGCCGCTACAGCGGGAGTCCACCGCCGAAGACCCACAGCGCGACGCGGCCGGCGGGGACCAACAGTAGCCCGAGGCCGACGGTCCCGAGCGTCGTTCGCGCGTCGAGGTCGCCCACCGGGGCGTCGTGCCGCCACAGCTGGAGTCCGACGAAGACGAGGCCGACGACCCCACCCGCGACCAGGAAGAACGGTACCTGGGGGGATGGCGTCGAGGACCCCGGCGAACTCCCGGCGGTCGCCCGCGGACTCGCGTAGGTCCCAGCGTCCAGGTAGACCAGCGGGAGCGTCCCGACTGCGACGGCGACGGCGTAGGGGAGCGCCGAGCCGACAGCGAGGACGAGTACCGCCGCCGTCAGCGCGTACGTCCTGGCGCTCGGCCCGTCGAGGACGAGCGGCGGGACGACCAGGGCGACGGCGGTCAGGACCGCGAGCATGGCCAGCGGAACCGAGTGTGGCCGGACCCGGTCGGTCCAGGACTGCGGGGACATACCCGGAGGTTTCCGACGCCGTCGTAAATGTCTTCATCACGCCGCCAACCCCACCTCGGGACCGAAACGACGTGCCGGCCCTCGCTCGCACGGCCCGTCACGCATACGGAACACGTACGTAGCCCCGCCGTTGGAGCCGACGAGGGTAGTCCCGCCGGCCAGCGCGACCGACCGCCCGACCCGGCCGTTGTCGACAGTGAGCCCGGTGTGCCGGGTCCAGCGCCCGGCCGTCTCGCCGGCCCCGCCGGCCGGGGTCAGCCCCCCGGAATCGAGGTCGTTGCCGTCGCCACCGCAGCCCGCCAGGCCGGCGAAGAGAGCCGTCCCGGCGGCCGCGAGACAGGTCCGACGCGACAGCGCCCTCGGTTCCCGGAGTTCCGGGTCCTGTATGGTCGGCCCTCCTCCGTGGGGCGCGACGAGTTCCCATCTCCAGGGGCGTAAAAAAACCCCGACGCGTCCCGGTTCGACCCGGTGGTCGGCGCCCCTCACGCCATCGATTCGACCCGCTCGCGGTAGCGGTCCGCGAAGGCCGCGGCGTCGTCGGCGTCGAAGACCGACCGCTCGTAGCGGAACCCGAGGTGGAGCCGGTCGCCGGCGGTGAGGACGCCGACCGACAGCGGCGTCGGCGGCCAGGCGGGCGGCGTGAGCCAGGGTCGTTCGACGTCGCCGTCGGTGAGCCCCGGAAGCGGCGGTAGCCGCCCCAGGTTCGACAGCACCGCCGTGTCCAGCATCGGCTCGCCGGGGCCGAACACCAGCGGCGGGACGCGGCTCCGGACCGACGGCGGCGCGACCGCCGAGAACAGCCGCCACCACTCGAGGTAGCCGAACTGGCTGCCGGCGGCCTTGATGGCGCCGGTCCGGTCGGCCACGCGCTCGAGGGCCGCCGCCGCGTCTCGCCGGTGGGACGGCTCCGTGTCGACGCTGTCGAACAGCGTGTACATCCCCACGCCGTCGTAGAACGCGTCGCCGGGCCGGACGTTCATCGGCATCATGAGGCTGATTCTGCTGGCCGGGTCGCCGCGGGCGGCGTTCCAGCGGTCGATGGTCAGGTGCAGCGCCGCGAGCAGGACGTCGTTGACGGTGACGCCGGGCGGTCGGTCCGCGAGGAGCCGACTCGTGGTCCCGGCGTCGAGGTGCCGGTGGGCGAACCGCCAGCCCGGCCACCCGGCCGCGTCGCTCGCGCCGCCCTGCACCGCCGCGGGCGAATCGAGGAAGAACCCGAAGCGCCGGGCCGTCCTCCCGAGCAGCCGGAGCCGTCGTGCGAGCCCCTCCGGTCGCGTCCCGGCAAGCACGTCCCGCGGGGTCGCCTCGAGCCTCGCGGCCGGGGGGTCCTCGCCCCGGTAGGCGGCGAGCAGCGCCTGGAGGACCCGGAACGCGCCGATTCCGTCCATCGGGACGTGGCTGGCGCGCAGGCAGAGCCGGTCGCCGCCGTCGGTGCCGTCGCCCCGGGCCACCAGCAGCGCGAGCGGCGGTTCCGACGCGAGGTCGACCCGGCTGCCGTAGAACCGGCGCCTGAACCCGTCGGCCTCACCGGCGTCGACGGCCGTTATCGGGACCCCGGGTGCGCCGTCGGGGACGACCCACTCGAAGGGCGGCCCGTCACCGCCGCGCTCGCGACAGCGGGCCCTCGCCATCGGGTACGTCCCGCAGGCGGTCCGGGCCGCGGCCCCGAGCCGGTCGAGGTCCAGTGTCGCCGCCGTCGCGACCTCGAGCTGGATGTTCCACGGCGTGTGGCTCCGCTCGACGTACAGGACGGCCTCCTGCAGACGGGTGAACGGGAGTCGTCTCACTGGTGCCCCCCCGCGGTCGAGGAGGCCGGTCGCGGCCCGCGAATCGCTCCCGCTCCGGCGGCGGGCGTCACTGCAGGTGCGCGCCGGCAAGCGACACCGAACAGCGCTCGGCGTCGTAACCGGCGTCCGACAGTCCGGCGTCGAGGGCGAAGACCGTCTCGCCGAGCATCGCCATCGAGGCCTCCCCGCCGGCTCCGGAGACGTCCTCGATGACCGCCTGGACCTCGGGCGTCAGCAGGTCCGCCTCGCGGGCGAACCGGCGGGAGACGTGCATGAACGTCTCCAGCGTGGGCTCGGCGACCAGCGCCGACAGCGCCCGTCGGCCCGCCTCGTTCAGCTCTGCGGTGTCCCCGGCGAGCACGTCCGCCGTCGACAGCTCGCCGAGGGTGAGGTACTCGACATCGCGGGTCGCGGGGATGCCGTCCATCGCGCCGTGGGCCGGCGCGCCCGGTTCCAGCCGTACCGGGAAGCCGCCGCGGGCCTGTGCGACCACGTCTCCGAGTCCGGTCTCCGCCTGCACCTCGGCGCCGTGGGCGACGGTGACGAGTTCGTTCTCCGAGAGGCCGTGGTCGAACACGGCGTTCGCGGTCAGGGCCGTCCCGAGCGCAGCGGCGCCGGAGACGCCGAATCCTGCCGAGAGCGGCAGGTCGGTCTCGACGACGACGCGGGCCGTCGACCGAAGCGCCTCGAGCACCCGGTCGACTGCCTCGAGGTCGCAGGCCTCGCCGTTCAGTTCGACGCCGTCGCCGGGCTCCAGGCGGACCGTGACGCCGTCGGCGAGCGCGACGCCGGCGCCGCGAGAGCCCGCCTTCGTCGGGTCGTCGTCCTGGTGAGCGCTGAAGAAGCCCGTCACGTGCCCCGGGACGAACGCGACCGCCTCTGTCATGCCCCGGCATCCGTGACGCGGCGGGTTAAGCGTTGCTTGAGCGGTCGCCGTCTCGAAGAACAATCGTTTTGGTGTACCTGCCGAAACGTCCGAACAGTGACTAGCCGTGCCGAACGACCCACCAGACCCGCCCGACGATGCTGGACCGCTCCTCGTGCCCGTCGGCAGGTCCGTCACCCTGCGGCAGACGGTCGCCTACGCGGTCCGCGAGGCAGCCGCCGGTTCGGGGGAGATACATTTCGTCGCGCCCGTGGCCTGGCACGACATCGGCGACGTCGGCGCCGAGGTCCGCGAGGAGACCGAACAGCTCCTCGAGCGGGTCGCCGTCTGGGCCGACGAGGACGCGGACGCCGACGACCCTCTCGACGTCGAGACGGCCATGGTCGGCACCGACGAGTACCTCTTCGGGCCCGACGACTACGCCCGTATCCTCGCGGACTACGCCGACGACCACGGTATCGACCGCATCGTCGTCGACCCCGAGTACAGCCCGGGCGGGAACGTCCCCATCCTCCAGCCGATGGAGATTGCGCTCGCCGAGGCCGGCTACGCCGTCGAGGAGGCCCCGGTCGGCCGGACCACCCGGCGCGGGCGGCTCCTCCGTCGCGGCGGGTTGCTACAGTTCGCGACGCTGTTCGGCGTCTCCTTCCTCTTCTACCAGCTGCTGGCCGGCTTCTCCGGCACGCAGTTCGACGTCGTGACGGGCGTCGCCAGCGCGACGCTGGTCGCGGCGATGCTCCACCGCATCACGTTCAGCGACCGGCTCCGCCTGCGGACGCTCGTCCCCCAGCTCGTCCGGCTCGTCATCTACGCGCCCTACCTCTTCTACGAGATAATCAAGTCGAACCTGCTGGTCTCGTACGTCATCCTCCACCCGGGGCTGCCCATCGAGCCGCGGATGACCGAGCTCGAGTGCGCGCTGTGGGGCGGGATGCCGGTGACGGCGCTGGCCAACAGCATCACGCTCACGCCGGGGACGCTGACGGTCCGGGCGCACGGCCGCGAACTGGTCGTTCACTCGCTGATTCCGGCGGCCCGCGAGGGCCTCTTCGACGGCGGCCTCGAGCGCGGCGTCCGGTTCGTCTTCTACGGCCGGCGCGCGCTCGCAATTGCCAACCCGCGCGAGCGCGGCGACTGCCGGGTAGTCGACTCCGGGGGTGAGGAGGAGTGATCGTCGAGAACGTCCTGCTGGCGGCGGCGGCCGCGCTCGTCGTTCTCGCCGTCGTGGTGCTGTACCGCGCGGTCCGCGGACCGACGATGCAGGACCGCGTCATCGCGGTCAACGTCCTCGGGACGAACACCGTCGTCATCCTCGCGCTGCTTTCGGCGGCACTGGACGTCCCCTCCTTCCTCGACATCGCCCTGGTGTACGCGCTGTTGAACTTCGTGATGGCGGTCGCCATCTCCAAGTTCACGGTCGACCGCGGGGGGGTGATGTGAGGTGACGCCGCTGGAGATCGCCATCGTCGTCTTCCTCGCCGGTGGCGTCTTCTTCACGTTCGTCTCGGCGGTCGGCGTCCTCCGGCTGCCGGACATCTACGCCCGCGCCCACACGGCCAGCCAGACGGACACCCTCGGCGCCGGGCTGTCGCTCGTCGCCGTCGCGCTGGCGCTGGGCTTCGAGACGACGACCGTCAAGACCGTCCTGCTTCTGGTGTTCATCTTCATCACCAACCCGACGGCGGCCCACGCAATCGCCCGCGCCGCCGACGAGGAGGGCATCGAGCCATGGAGGGAAGACCGATGATGGAACTCGTCGCCTACGCGCTGGTCGGGTTCGTGATCGCGACGGCGCTGGCCACCGCGTTCCTCCGGGACGTGCTGGCGGCCATCATCGTCTTCGCCGCCTACAGCCTCGGGATGGCGCTCCTGTACACGCTGCTGCTCGCGCCGGACGTCGGCCTGACCGAGGCCGTCATCGGCGCCGGGGTCACGACCGTCCTCCTGCTGTTGACTGCGGCTCGCTGGCGCTCGTCTTCGGGCTGACGCTGCCCGGCCTGCCGGCCGTCGGCGACCCGGACGCCCCCATCGTCTCCTACGACGCGGTCACGGGCTACTACCTCGCGGAGTCGTACAAGGAGACCGGCGTCGAGAACACCGTCACGGCGGTGCTGGCGGCCTACCGTGGCTTCGACACCTTCGGCGAGGCGACCGTCGTCTTCGCCGCCGGTGTCGCCGTGCTGGTCGTCCTCCGGCGGGAGGTGTTCACGTGAGCGACGCCCCCGACGCGGAGCGCCGCACGTACACCGAAAGCGAGATTATCATGAGCACCGTCCGGGTCGTGACACCGTTCGTGCTCACGTTCGGGCTGTTCGTCACGTTCCACGGAGCGGACTCGCCCGGCGGCGGCTTCCAGGGCGGGGCCCTCGTCGGCACGGTGGTCCTGATGCTCGCCTTCGCGTTCGGCATCGACCCCACGCGGCGGTGGCTCGGCCGCCAGGCCGTCACGGCCGTCGCCTGCCTCGGCCTGGTCGTCTTCGCCGGCATCGGCTTCGGCTCCGTCGCGCTGGGCGGCGGCTTCCTCGAGTACGACATCTACCCGCTGAAGAAGTCGGCGAAGTACGGCATCGAGGCCGTCGAAATCGGCGGCATCGCGCTCATCGTCGGCGGCGTCATCATCGGGCTGTTCTTCCTGACCGCCGCCGGTCCGGGGGGTGAGGAAGCGTGATCGAGCTGCTCGCCTCCCGGTGGGCCTACGCGGCGTTCGTCCTCCTGATGGTCACCGGCCTCTACATGATGATTGCCAACGCCAACCTCGTCAAGAAGGTCATCGGCGTGAACCTCTTCCAGACCGCCGTCTTCCTGTTCTTCATCGCCTCGGCGTACGTCGCCGGCGGCAAGCCGCCCATCGTC
>PXQM01000016.1:6416-17982 GCA_003021325.1 Halobacteriales archaeon QH_10_70_21 | reverse complement strand
ACCGCTGGGAGAGCTTGACCACGAAGTCGTCGAGTTCCTCCCCGCCGTGGTAGACGTTCGTGATGATCTGCTCGTAGTCGGAGTGGTAGACGAAGACGGGCGAGTTGTAGCCGTCACAGGAGATGTCCTCGACGCTGACGTCGTGCTTGATGCCGTCGATGCGCTCGAAGCCGATGAAGTCGCGCTTGAGGAGGTACAGCAGCTTCTCGATCTGGTACTCGGTGAGGGTCTCCGAGTCCTCCTCGATGACCGCGGGCTCGGGGCGGGCCTCGACGCCCTGCAGCTGTCCCACCTCCCCGGACCGGTCCTCGTCGCTGCCGCCGACCACGCCCTTGAGCCCGCCGAGCAGCCCGCCGCCGTCGGGATGGGCGCCGTCGTCGTAGAGGTCGTACCGCTCGAGCAGGTCGTCGGTCTCCCGCTCGATGACGCCGGCGCGGGCCTCCTCGCTGCCCTGGACGACGACCTCGTCGCTGGAGTACTTGATGGAGGTCTTCAGCTTCCCCGAGAGGAACTCCCGGAGGTCCGTCTCGATGGGGGTGAGGTGCGGCTCGATGAGGTAGTACTTCTTTTCGTTTTCCTTCTCGGAGTGGAAGATGACGATGAAGGCGTACGGCTTGTTCACCCAGTAGCGCTCGACCTCGCGGAAGTGGTGTTTCTTCTCCTGCGGGACGGCCTTCTCGAGGTCGTAGCGGTTCACGACCGTCGTGCTGCCGTCCTCGGCGGTGAAGAAGGTGTCCTCGTCGAGTTCGGGGTTGACCCGAACGGTCCGCTCCGTTGCGGCCTCCGTCAGCCGCGCCGCGGCGAGCCCGGCGCCGCCGAGCAGTTCCTCGAGTTCGTCCGGGCTCAGTGACCCCTCGCCGGCGGTCGCTCTGAGTGCCTCGAGGTCGTACTCGTCGGCGGCGCCCCTGGACGCCACCGACTCCTCGGACCCGGTCCCGGCTGGGGCGGCTGGCTCCCCGGTACCAGCCGCTTCGCCGTCCGCATCATCGATAGCCATTGGCACACCGTACCGACTCACCGGCGAAAAAGCTTTAGCCACTTTCTAATCCTGAGCCGTGTGCAGGCGTCCGTCGGAACGCTGGCTTAACGGAGCATTAAACCGCCGAAGTCGTGGCCTACGAGACGAACCGCTCCAGCCGGGTCATCGCCTCCTTCAGTTCGTCGAGCCCCGTCGCGTACGACGCCCGGAGGTGGCCCTCGGCGCCGGCACCGAAGGCGGTTCCCGGGACCATCGCCACGCGTTCGGCCTCCAGCAGGTCCTCGGCGAACTGCTCGGCGTCGTCGCCGGGGCAGGCGGGGAAGACGTAGAAGGCACCGGTCGCCTCGAAGCAGTCGATGCCCATCTCCTCGAACCGCGAGAGCACGAAGTTCCGGCGGCGGTCGTACTGCTTGCGCATCTCCTCGACCTCGTTGCGGCAGTTGCGGAGCGCCTCGATGGCGGCGTGCTGGGCGGTCGTCGGCGCCGACAGCATGGTGTACTGGTGGACCCGGTTCATCGCGGTGATGACCTCGCTCGGCCCCATCGCGTAGCCGAGCCTGAGCCCCGTCATCGCGTAGGCCTTCGAGAAGCCGTTGAACACGACCGTCCGCTCGCGCATGCCGTCGAACTCGGCGATGGAGACGTGCTCGCCCTCGTAGGTCAGGTCCGCGTATATCTCGTCGGAGAGGACCGCGACGTCGTGCTCCCGGCAGAACTCGGCGACGGCGGCCAGCTCGAGGCGGTCCATCGTCGCCCCCGTCGGGTTGTTCGGGTAGCAGTACACCAGCAGGTCGGCCGCCTCGGCGCCGGCCTCCGACAGCGCCTCGGGCGTGAGCTTGAACTCGTCGGCGGCGCGGGTCGGCACGTCGAGGATCTCACCCCCGGAGAAGGTGACGCCGGGCTGGTAGGAGACGTAGCACGGCTGGGCGACGGCGACCGTATCGCCCGGGTCGACGAGCGCCCGGAAGGCGACGTCGATGGCCTCGCTGGCGCCGGCTGTCACGAGCACCTCCTCGTCGGGGTCGTAGTCGAGGTTCCAGCGCGTGGCGTCCTCGGCGATAAGGCGTCGGAGCTCCCGCTTGCCGCGGTTGGCGGTGTAGGAGGTCTGCCCGCGCTCGAGGGCCGTGATGGCGGCCTCGCGGGCGGCCCACGGCGCCGAGAAGTCCGGTTCGCCGACGCCCAGCGAGATGACGTCGTCCATCTCCTCGGCCAGCTCGAAGAACCGGCGGATGCCCGACGGCGGGACCTGTGTGACCCGGTCGGAGGGCCGCAGGCTCATGGCGTGACCGACAGGCGGTCGTCGTCGCCCCCGTCGTCGAAGCGGTAGCCGCCCTGCTTGTAGGTCTCCATGATGTAGTGGGTGACCGTCTGGGTGATCTCGGGCAGCGGCGCGACCTTGTCGCTGACGAACCGCGAGACCTCCCGCATCGAGTCGCCCTCGACCTCCAGCGCGAAGTCGTAGTCGCCGGAGACGAGCCGGAGACCCTGCACCTCGGGGAACCCGGCCAGCCGTTCCGCGACGCCGCGGTAGCTGGTCTCGCGGTCCAGGGTGACGTTCAGCTCGACGTGGGCCCGCACGCGCTCGTCGCCGACGGCGTCCCAGTCGACGATGGCGGTGTAGCCCTGGATGACTCCCTGCTCCTCCAGCTCGGCGATCGTCTCCTCGATCTCCTCGGCAGAACGACCGGTCAGCCGCGCGAGGTCGGCCGTCGAATGGCGGGCGTCCTCTGACAGCAACTCGAGGAGTTCCTCGGCGTGGTCCATACGGAACAGGACGGCAGCGCGGACTAAAGGGTTGCGAGGCACCGTCAGGTACTGTCATGAGTATCGCCTAATATACTAGTCTATCATGCGGTTCGACATATAAGGTCAAGCCTTGGTATATTATCTCTCGATACTCTTATTATGGAAAGGCCTGCATGGGTTCGTATGCAGCAGCACGCGTTGCAGACGGCGGTGACGCTGTACCAGGGCGGCACACTGGAGCTCGAGACGGCGGCCCGAGCCCCACCCTCAGCACCGACGCCGAGCGCGTCTCCCTCGGCGCGGACTGAACCCGGAACGGGTTAGTCACGGCGGGACCAACCCCACGCCGTGTCGCGCCAGGCGCCGTTCGTCGTCGGGCTAGTCTCCGGATCACACGTCGTCAACCACGCGTACCTCCTGCTCTTCGCTCCCGCGTTCCCGCTCCTGCGCGAGGAGTTCGGCGTCTCCATCGCGGCCCTCGGCCTCGCCGTCGGCGTCGCCAACGTCGTCGTCACCGCCGGCCAGCTCCCGCTCGGCTACGTCTCCGACAGCTACAGCCACGCCGCCGTGCTCGTCGGCTCGTTGTCCGTCGGGACCGTCGGCGCCGGACTGGCGGCCGTCGCACCCTCCTACGAGGCGCTGCTCGGCGCTGCCGCGGTCATGGGCGCCGGCGTCGCGGGCCACCACCCCGCCCACTACCCGCTCATCTCGGCGGCGGTTCCGGACGCCTACCGGTCGCGGGCCTACAGCGTCCACGGGTTCGCGGGCGCACTGGGGCTGGCGCTGCCCTTCGCAGCCGTCCCTGCGGCCGTCGCGCTCGGCTACGGCTGGCGGAGGGGCTTCGGCGCCGTCGCCCTCCTCGGGCTCTGCTACACCGCCCTGACGGTCCTCGCGGTCGGGCGCATCGACCCCGGAATCGCCCGCGCCGGCGCCGAGGCACGCGAGGACGACCCCGACGCGCCAGGAGCCGCTTCCGGGGGACGAGTGCGCTCGCTCGCGAAGCGGTTCCGCAGCTACGTCCGGACCCTGGTGGCCGTGCCGCTCATCCCGCTCCTGACCGCGCTGTGGTTCGTCAACAGCGCTGCGGTCTGGGGCGTCCGCACCTACGCCGCGACCGTGCTCGACGCCGGCTACGGCCTCGACTCCGGGACCGCCTCCGTCGTCGCCAGCGCGATGCTCGTGGTCGGCGCCGTCGTTCTGCTCGGCGGCGGCCACCTCGGCGACCAGGTCGGGCCGGTGCCGCTGCTGTACGCCGGCTACGGCTCGTTGGTCGTACTGGCCGCCGCGCTCGCGTCGTCGCTGCTCCCGCTCGTGGCTGCCGTCGGCGTCGTTCTCATGCTCGCGGCGACGGTCGACCTCTCGCGGCCGGCGCGGGCGACGCTGACCGACCTCGCCTCCGAGCGCCGCGACGTCGGCAAGAACTTCGCGCTGATGACGGTCGGTATCTCCGCGGGCGGCGCCGTCGCCCCGCCGTTCTACGGCTACGTCATCGACGTTGCGAGCGTCGAGGCCGCGTTCCTCGGTATCGCGGTCACGGCCGGGGTCGCGCTCGCGCTGTCCGTCGCCGTTGCCCGCAGCGTCGACGACGACTGATACTGCCGGCTGTAACTACGTGAAGATTCGTCCGAGATATTCGGCGGCAGCGGGTCTGTACCACCCGGCTCAAAACACCCCCGTTCGAGATAGTTACAGCCGGCAGTAAGAGGCGGCGACACGTCGCTACCAGTCCGCCTGCCCGTAGATGAGGTTCCGCTGGATTTCGTTCGCTCCCTCGTAGATGACGGGAATCCGGACGTCGCGGTAGACCCGGGAGATGCGGTTCTCGGTCAGCACCGACCGGCCGCCGTGCAGCTGGATGCCGCGCTCGGCACAGTCGTTGGCCGTCTCCGTCGACCTGCCCTTCGCCATCGCGGCCCAGAAGCCGGCGTTGTCGCCGGCCGCGACGCGGTCGGCCGCCTCCCGGTTCAGCATCCGGGCCGCCTGGAACTCCGAACGGATTCTTCCAGCGTTAAATACAGATCGCCTCGTTTTGCCGGTCGGTAGTGAAAAATGGGGAACATTTTGCGGTTTCAGTCGTCGTCGGGGGCGGCCTCCTCCGGGACCCGTCCCTCGACCAGCGACTCGTCGGTGTACCGCTCGCGGATGTCCTTCTTCGAGAACTTCCCCGTCGCGGTCTTCGGAATCTCGTCGATGTACTCGACGGCGTCCGGGAGCCACCACTTGGGGTAGTCCTCGGCGAGCAACTCCATAATCTCGTCCTCGAGCGTCGCCTCGTCGGCGCCGCCGCCGGGGACGACGAACGCGACCGGCCGCTCCTGCCAGCGGTCGTGGGGCACGCCGACGACGGCCGCCTCCGCGACGTCGTCGTGGGCCATGATGGCGTTCTCGAGTTCGACCGAGGAGATCCACTCGCCGCCCGACTTGATGACGTCCTTCGCGCGGTCGACGATCTTGAGATACCCCTCCTCGTCGACGGTGACGACGTCGCCCGTCTTGAGCCAGTCGCCCTCGAAGTCCTCCTCGTTTGCGTCGGGCCGCTTGAAGTACTCCTGGGTGACCCAGGGGCCGCGGACCCACAGTTCGCCGAACTCCTCGCCGTCCCAGGCTATCTCCTCGCCGTCGACGGCTTCGCCGTCTGCCCGCGACGTCTCCGACGTCGCGCCGTCCTCGTCGATGACGCGGAACTCCAGTCCGGGCACCATCAAACCCTGCTTTGCGCGGTGCTCCAGCTGGGTGTCGTAGTCGGCGTCCTGGAGGCTGTGCTTGAGGTGGGAGACGGAACCGATCGGGCTCATCTCGGTCATGCCCCAGGCGTGGAGGAGCTCGACGTCGTGGTCGTCGAACCACCGTATCATCGACTCTGGCGCGGCCGACCCGCCGACGACGACCGTCTCCAGCGTCGAGAGGTCGACCTCGTTGTCCTCCATGTACTCCATGAGGCCGAGCCAGACGGTCGGCACGCCGGCGGTGATGGTGACGCCCTCGTTCTCTATGAGCGACGCGACGTCGGCCGGCTCCGGCGACGGTCCCGGGTAGACGTGTTTCGCGCCGCCCGCCGTCGCCGTGAACGGCATCCCCCAGGCGTTGACGTGGAACATCGGCACCACGGGCATCACGACGTCGTCGTCGGCCATCGGGATGCCCTGTGGCGTCAGCGTCGCCATCGTGTGGCTCCACAGCATCTCGTGGGTGTACTCGACCCCCTTCGGGTTGCCGGTCGTCCCCGAGGTGTAGCACATCCCGGCCGGCTTGTCGCCGTCCAGTACCGGCCAGTCGTACGCCGTCGAGTGCCCGTCGACGAACGTCTCGTACGGCGTCGCGTCCAGCGCCTCCGTCCCGGTGCTGGACATGACGACGAAGTCGACGCCCTCGAACCCGGGGGCGTCGGCGGCGGCGCTCGCCAGCTTTGGCGCCAGCGACTCGTCGACGAATATCAGCTCGTCCTCGGCGTTGTCGACGATGTACTGGATGTGCTCGTCCGGCAACAGCGGGTTGATTGTGTGCAGCTGGGCGCCGATGGTCGGCACCGCGAAGTACGTCTCGAAGTGCCGGTGGTGGTTCCAGCAGAACGTGCCCACCCGGTCGCCGTCCTCGATGCCGTGCTCCTCGAGGGCGTTGGCCAGCTGTGCGGTCCGGTCGTCGTACTCCCCGTACGTGTACCGCTCCATCCCCTCGTGGGTGCGGGAGACGATCTCCGTGTCGGGGTAGAGGTTCGCCGCGCGCCACAGGAAGGGTCGGAGCGTCTGGTCGGTTCCTCCCGGCATCTCCGGTATCTACGGGGAATCGTGACTTGGTTCTTGCCACCGTTTGCCCCGGTAGCCCTACTCGACCCGGCGGCTGACGGCCAGCCCTTCCCCCAGCGGCAGAAGCGTCGTCTCGAAGGCGTCGTCGGCGCCGACGTGCGCGAGGTACTCCGCGACGCCGCGGGTCATCTCGCCGCCGCCGTCGCCGCCCTCGACCACGAGCCGGTGGATCTCCTCGAACTCGAACGGCCCGGCCGTCATGTTGTCGGCGACGACGACGCCGCCGACCGGGAGCTTCCCGCGGACGGCCTCGAAGGCCTCGACGTAGCGGTCCTTCTCGTTGTCGATCAGCACGACGTCGAACGGACCGTCGTAGGTCTCGACGGTCTCGATGGCGTCGCCCAGCTCGAAGCGGGTCGTCGTCTCGAAGCCGCCACGGACCAGGTACTCGCGGGCGTCCTCGAGCTCGTCCTCGTCGATCTCGGTCAACACGAGCTCGCCGTCGGCCGGCAGGCTGCGGGCGAACCAGTACGCCGAGTAGCCGTAGCCGGAGCCGAACTCGAAGACGCGCTCGGCGCCGACCAGGCCGGCCAGCTGCTGGAGCCAGCCGCCGACGGCCGGGCCGACCGTCGGGAAGCCGGTTTCGGCGGCGCGGTCGTCCATCTCCCGGAGCACCTCGTCCGGCTGCGGGCCGACCGCCGCTGCGAACGTCTCGACGTCGTCGGGAACAGTCACGGGCGGCCCGTCGTAGCGGGCACAAAAAGGGCTACCGGCGCTCGCGGGCGGCCGAGGTCGAGTCCGGCGGTCCAGACGATTAAAAACACCGGATATGCGACCCGTTGGGCTCAGGTGGTCCCCCACCGTACGGACGTCCAACGGGGCCCCCTGGATGACGAAAGAACTCATCGACTCGGTGTACGACCGACTGGACGAACCCCGCCACGAGGTCGACGACGAGCAGTCCAAGGAAATCCGCGAGGTCCAGCAGCTCGTCGTCGGGCTGGACGCCTCCGAGGAGAGGACGGACGAGGAGCGACCGGGATCGTCGCCGTCGATAACATAGAGCCGGTATTTGACGACGGACGAACGGTTAATTTAAGTCGACCAACAAGCACTTACCACTCGCTCGAATATCCAACTCCCGAAGCACGATGAACAACAACCCAGACAGGGGTCCCACCGAGGAGTCGGAACCGACCGACGACGAGTCGTTCGACCACGCCGAGCCGGAGTCGGGCCCGACGGACGACGTTCAGGACGAACAGGAACGCCGCCTCGACGAGATGGAACAGCGGCTCGAGCGTAAGGAGGCCGAGCTCGACGAGCGCGAGCAGCGACTGGAGCGGGAGGCCACCGAGGTCGACGACCGGGAGGACGAACTGCTGGAGCGCCGCGAGGAGGTCGTCCAGCTCCGGGAGGAGGTCGAGGAACTGGAGAGCGACATCGAGACCCGCGAGGAGCGGCTCGACGAGCGGGAGGCCGCAATCGAAGAGCAGGAGCGGGACATCGAGAACCGCAAGTCCGAGCTCAACCGGAAGGAGCAGACCCTCCAGAACTACGTCGGCGACCGGATAGAGAACCTCGAGCAGAGCCTCTCGGAGACGGTTCGCGAGAGCGTCCGGTCGTCGACCCAGGGGCTCGACGGCGGCGGCGAAATCGACGAGGAGCAGCTCTCGACGACGGTTCAGGAGAGCGTCGACTCCGCCATCCAGCAGCAGGACCTCGAGACCGACGGCGGCGCCTTCGGGGCCGTCCTGGGGTCGCTGCTGGCGTTCCTCGGCATCCTGCTGGTCGCCGGCGGCGTCGCCAACGGCCTCATCACCTACGTCGAAACCACGACGATCAGCCCCATCTTCGCACGGACCTCCGCCAACTACATCGCGGCGTCGGGGCCCCAGGAGCCGCCGCTCCGTGCGGCGCCGTCAGGGCGTGATGACCGGCCGGCCCTCGATCTCGCCGTGTTCGAGCCGCTCGGCGACCGCGTTTATCTCCCCGAGGTCGTAGCGGCTCGTCCGCAGTTCGACGTCGCCGCGCTCGACGAGCGCGACCAGCTCCTGCAGTTCCGTGTACCGCCCGACCAGCGTCCCGCGGTAGGCGAGTTCGCCGTCGACGAGTGCCTGTAACGGCTCGTGGACGTGGCCGCCGTAGCCGACGACCGTGCCGGCGTTCTCGTGGCCCAGCGTGAGCGGCGGCTCCTGGGGCACGTAGTCGGCCCACATCCCTCGATGACGTGGTTGTCGGTCTGACACCGGCCCGCGCCCTCGACCTCGACGACCACCTCGTCGGCGCCGGTCGCCTCCGGCCGCGGCACGTCGTCTATCGGCAGCGCATCGCTCATCTCGTCGGCGTGGAGTCGTGCGGCTCGCGTGCGGGTAGATAGCACACGGCGGTGAATAAGCGTTCGTGCCGCTGCTGTCGTCGCGGCCACACGCCCGGACGGCTACTCACGCCACTTGATCGAACAGCCCCGCGAGGGCCGGAACTCGTCGGTCGGCTCCTCGCCGGCGAGGACGGCCTCGATGGCGGCCCGCATCTCGAAGCCCGGCTCCTCGGAGGGCTCCTCGTCGGGGTTCAGGGCGTCGTCGAACCGGCCGTGGTAGGCGAGCCGGAAGACGTCGTCGTCGTTCCGGAACAGGAACGGGTCGGGCGTGCAGACGGCGCCGTAGGCCTCGGCGACCGCCTGGCTCTCGTCGCGGAGATACGCCGTGATGTCTATCTCGCCCGACTCGACGTACTCGACCATCCGCTCGAAGGAGTCCTCGGGGTACTCCTCGGCGTCGTTGGGGTTGATGCCGACGACGGCGACGGACTCGTACTCCTCGGCGATGGCGTTCATCGTCCCGAACTTCGCCTTGGCGTACGGGCAGTGGTTGCAGGTGAAGACCACGAGCAGGGCGTCGTGGTCGGCGAAGTCGGCGAGAGAGTGGTGTTCGCCGTCGGTTCCGGGAAGCTCGAAGTCGGGTGCCTCGTCGCCACGGGCCAGTTCGTCGGGGTCGGATTCGAGCGCGACCATACCGGCGGTAGTGCGCCCAGCCACCTAAACGCACTCCGTAACGAGCGTCGATACGGGCGGAGACGATATATCCGTTGACAGACACCTGCGACCGTGGAGCAGGAACTGGACCTGGACCTGGATCCGGAACTCAGCCGCCGGAACGTCGCGATCGGAGCGGCCGTCGTCGTGGGAGTGCTCCTCCTGGCGTCGGCGGCCGTCGCGGCCACCTTCGAGGCGCCGCAGGTGGGGGGCGTCCAGAGCGAGTTCGGGACGGTGACGGACGAGGAGGCGGCGATAGAGACCACCATCACCGTCAGGAACCCCAACGGCGCGGCGATTCCGGGCGGCGTCGACCTGCGGTACACGGTCTTCCTGAACGACGTGGCGGTCGCCAGCGGCGCGGCGACGGGCGTCGACATCGAACCCGGCAACAACACCGTCGAGACGACGGCGGGTTTCGACAACTCGAAGATTCCGGCCTGGTGGGTGACCCACGTCAACGGCAACGAGTCGTCGGTGATGACCACGCGGGCCGACGTCGGGGTCGCCGGCCTGCCGGTCGGCCCGACGCTCACGCCCGAACGCCAGGAGATAGAGACGAACTTCCTGGGGCCGCTGGCAACCGAGAACGCCTCGCGGGTGTCGCTGAACGGGACGGACCTGCTCGTCGTCGGCAACCAGTCCGGCCGCTGGGGCGGGGCCGACGCCGAACGAACGCCGCTCGTCGTCGAGAACGACCTCGAGAACGTCCACGAGCGGCCAGTCACCATCGACGGCACCGACTACGAGATACGGATGAACGGCGTCGTCGTCGGGCAGGGCGAGACGGACGAGGGCATCACGCTCCAGCCCGGCGAGTCGGCCACGTACGACGT
Organism: Halobacteriales archaeon QH_10_70_21; assembly: GCA_003021325.1. The sequence continues at coordinate 7,644 of PXQM01000016.1, read as the reverse complement.
CGAGGCGGCCATCGACACCCAGCGGATGCAGCAGTGGTGGGTGAGCCACCTCCGAAACGACGAGACGACGAACCTCACCATCGAGATGTACGCCGTCGCCGAGGTCGACGGCGAGCGCGAGCGGCTCCCGCTGACCATCTACGAGCAGCGGGCCGTCTTCGAGACCGACTTCCTCGGGTCCGGCGCAACGTCGGTCCAGCCACTCGAGGGCGAGAGTGGCTCGACCCCCGAGTTCGCGAGCCCGACCGTCGAGGGCACCGATAGCGAGTGGGGCGGGGTTCGCGACGAGGAGACGGACGTCCGGACCACCGTTCGGGTCAGGAACCCCGCCGACGAGGCGTACGCCGACCTGCTGTCGCTCGTCGTCGACCGCCGGACGACCATCGCGGGCGTCACCGTCGCGGAGGGGACCGAGCGGGTCGCGGACCTGCCGCAGGGCTCCGGGGCGGTCGATGTGGTGACGACGAAGCCACACTCCGTCGTCCCGGAGTGGTGGGAACTCGACGGTCGAGACGGACACCCTGGCAGATCTGAACGACGACTCGACCCGCGGGGTCGAGAGCGAGGAGAGCGGCCGCCGGCTGCTCACGGTCCACTCGACGAGCGCCGAGTACGTCGACCCGACGCCCGAGCGGGCGACCGTCGTCGTCCGGGCCGACGTGGAGAACGAGGACCCGCTCTCGTCGGTCACCATCCGCGACGTCGACTACACGGTCGCCATCAACGACGTGACGCTGGCCGACCGGACCGCCCCGGAGAGCCACACCCTCGCCCCCGGCGAGCGCCGGACCGTCGAGTTCACGCTCGTGTTGAACAACTCGCGGATGGCGGCGTGGTGGCCGACGCACATCCGGGGGGGTGAGACGTCCCAGCTGTCACAGACTGCGACCGCGACCGTCGAGACCGACCGGGGAACAGAGCGGGTCGAACTCGAGTTCCTCTCCGGCAACCGCACCGTCGAGACCGACCTGCTGGCCGACTGACCGGTCGGTTCTATTAGTGTCCGGTCCCCAGCCCCTCCCATGGACCTCCACCTCCTGGACCGTGGCCGCATCCACGCGGACCTGAACTTCGCGCTCGATGGCACCGCCGTCGCGACCCACAGCGACCGCAACCCGGACCTCGAGTACGCGGAGTTCGCCGTCTGGAACCTCCTCGTCGACCACCCCGAGGCGACGGTGCTGTGGGACACCGGGTCGCACCCGGAGGCCGGCGACGGCCACTGGCC